>JAQGKN010000437.1 GCA_028290085.1 Hyphomicrobiales bacterium | reverse complement strand
ACCGGGCTGATCCGCAGGCGGGAACAGTGCCCCCGGCGATGAAATATTGCTCCCTGAGATTTTATCAACTTGAACCCGCGTAGCGATCGCGCTGATCTTCCCATCACTCAGGGCGTCGCTCAGCTCGTTCCATCCTTGGTTTGGGCTGGAGATATGCTGCCCCTGAGTGGCGTTCCTTATATTGATCTCCCAACGAGCACTCTCCACGTCGCCCTGACCAAGTCTCCCGGTTAGGAGCTCATCTCTAGTTGCGATCCACACCAGTGCTGCCGTCAGCGGCCAACGTTTGCTTTGAAGATCAAATATCAAACCAGCGTCGTGAATTTCCATTTCGCGCACCCGCGTCACACCGGAGAGAGCGCAGGGAAGCCGAAGGTGCGTTCGGCTTGTCGGCTGGCCGGCCAATCCCTGAGCAACTGAATTCTAAGATGCCGAGCGCCCAGCGAGGGTCACGACATTGTCTTTCGCCGCACCCGAGGTGCAGAACTGCCCCCAAGCGTGCATCAGGCTCACCCGCTTCTCGAATAGGTCGCCGCGCCGGTAAGCCGCCTCAACTTTGTTCGAGACAGCATGCGCAAGCGCCATTTCGCAGGTTTCATGAGGGAATGACGTGCGCTCGGACGCCCAGTCTCGAAAGGTGGAGCGGAACCCGTGGACTGTGACCTCTACCTGCATGCGGCGTAGAGTCATCGCGAGTGACATGCTCGAGAGGTGCTTAGTCCTGATCTGACCGGGGAAGATGAATTGCCCAATCCGGACATCATGCAGACTTTGAAGGATAGCCAAGGCAGGTTCGCTGAGCGGGACTCGGTGTTCCCGGCCGGCCTTCATGCGAACCGCGGGAACGGTCCAAACCTTCTTGGCGAAATCGATTTCGTCCCAAGTTGCTGCCAACACCTCCCCCGAACGCGCTGCGGTCAGGATCGCGAAGCCGAGGGCGCGCGGCGATATCCCGGTAGACGCGGCAAGCTTTTCCATGAACTTGGGCAGATCATCAATCGCCAGCGCTGCATGGTGCCCACGGGAGAGTGTCGTCCTCTTTGGTAAGAGATGGTCGAGATGGCCTCTCCAGCGCGCCGGGTTCTCGCCTTTGCGCATTTCGCGAGCCCGAGCCCAATCCAGAACCGCCTCGATCCGCCCTCGGACCCGCGATGCGGTCTCCGGCTTTGTCAACCAGATCGGCTTGAGGACTTTAAGCACGTCATCGGTGGCGATGGCATCAACCCCGGTTGCCCGGAGCGGACCGGCATATTCCTTCAACGTCATCCGCCACTGAGCCCGGTGCTTCTCATTGCGCCATGAGGGCTCCATAGTTTCGATGAACTGGTCAGCGCATTGCCCGAAGGTGAGAGCGTCAGGCGCATCGCGGCAGGTGAGCGGGTCTTTACCGTCGGCCAGCAGCTGGCGACAGGCGGCGGCCAGTTCGCGGGCTTTGGCTAGGGATATGTCCCGAGCCGTCCCTAGCCCCATCTCCCGCTGACGCCCGGCGACCTTATAAAAGAACACCCAAGAGCGGGCGCCGGTCTTCGTGACGTTCAAATAGAGGTTACCGCCGTCCGCATGTCGACCGGGTTTGGCGAGCGTCTGGACCGCCCGCGCTGAAAGCCTGTTGATCTGTGCCGCCATCCGAAGCGCCCCTAGCGCCATCCCTAGCGCCTGACACGGATTCTAGCGCACAGTCGCGGACGAAGATAGACCCTGACAGGGCGCTCTCCCTCTGAGAAAGACGAAGCGTCAGACGTTAGCGGATGGTGGCGAATGTCGGTTTGGCGGAGGGGGCGGGATTCGAACCCGCGATACGGTTTCCCGCATACACACTTTCCAGGCGTGCGCCTTCAGCCGCTCGGCCACCCCTCCGCATCACTCCGGCGATCAGAAGACCGGCCCGGGAGTGAGCGCGCACTATAATCAGGACGGGTCGCGGCGCAAGGACGTAGCTGCGCTTTTCCGTCGGGATCGTCGATACGACGTTCCGGGATCGTCGATGGGGCGTTCCCCGGGGCTGCCGGCGGAACCTCGCACCCCTCCCCGAGTTGCCCGTTCTCACGCAACAGGGGAGGATTTCATGAAGGCCATTCCGCTCGCACTGGCTTGTGCGCTGCTGGGCGCTTCCGCGCTCGTGCCCGCCGCTGTGCTCGCACAGACGTCCCCGCCTCCCACCGATACATCGCCGGCGCTTTCGGCTCCGACGCCCCCAGTCGTTACCCAGAGCCCCTCCGTGAGTGCGCCCGCAGCCAGCAATCAGCGTAGCGCGAGCTCCTCGGGCAGCGGCGACCGCCGCGGGTGGCGCAGCAGTCAGGAAGACGATTCGCAGGATGCTCCATCATGGCGCGGAGGTGGTGGGCGTGAGTCGGACTGGGACGATGAGGACGACGAATATGGCGACTCGTCATCGGCGGGCCGGTACGGACGCGGCCTGTCCTCCGCTGACGAAGATCACGACCACGATGCAGGCGGCGGCAAACACATGGAAGGTGGCGGCAGGCACGAAGGCGGTGGCATGACTCCCGGCATGGCCCGGTTGCATGCGCGCATGATGGCGGGCATGGGCCCGGGACGCATGGGTGGCGGCATGGGCATGGGCGGCCGCGGCGCTCGCATGAAGCTGAAGCGCGGTGATTCGGCCATTGAAATCAAATGCCCGCCCGGCGAGACGATCAGCGCCTGCGTCGATGCGGTGAGCAAGCTCATGGACAAGCTGCACGCCATGCCGCAATCTCAGTAGCATTCGCGAATCTCATGGCGGTGCCCTCGCGGCGCCGCCATTGTCGGCACCTCATGCGGGTGACCGCCCCAGGACCTCCAGATGATCCGATTTCTCGTGCGTGTCGTCGCCCTGCTGCTTCTGGCCGGGGCCTTCGTCGCGCTCGTTCTCGACGGCACCCGCAGCATCGCTGGCGGCGCAATCACGTTCACGGATGTGGGGAGTGTTGCGACGGCTCTGTTTCCGCAGCGGTTTGCTCTTGTGCAGCCGTTCATCGAGCAGCGGCTGTGGCCTTTCCTCTGGAACCCCGTGCTGATCATCTTCCTTGGCTTGCCGATCGCAATCGTGCTGGCGGTCGTGGGCGCGATCCTGCTCATGGTCTCCCGACCCGCCGTGGCCAAGATCGGCTACAGCAGCCGTCCCTGATGCGGATGTGATGCGCCAGGGCCTGCGCAATGGCCAGCGGCGCCCTACATTGGGGGCCGAATTTGCCAACCCAAGGACACCCCGATGTTCTCTTTCCTGAAACGCACCACGCTGCCGGCTCCCGGCGAGGCTCTGCCTGGCCGCGCCGAGCCCATCCCGACGGCCGCGACACATCACATCACCGGACGTCCGCTCCAGGGCCCCTATCCCGAGGGTACGGAGCGCGTTTATTTCGGCATGGGCTGCTTCTGGGGCGCCGAGCGCAAATTCTGGGAGATGGGCCGCGACCGCATCTGGATCACGGCTGTTGGATATGCCGGCGGGCAGACATCCAACCCGACCTACGAAGAGGTCTGTTCAGGCCGCACCGGGCATAACGAGGTTGTTCTCGTCGTCTACGATCCGGCAGTGACACCTTTCCAGGACCTCCTGAAAACCTTTTGGGAAAACCACGATCCGACGCAGGGGATGCGGCAGGGCAACGATGGCGGCACGCAATATCGCTCTGGCATTTACGTGACGACCGACGCGCAGAAACAGGCCGCAGAAGATTCGATGAAAGTCTATGGCGCCGCCCTGAAAGCGCGCGGACTCGATCCGATCACGACGGAAATTGTGGCGGATGTGACGTTCTATTTCGCGGAAGGCTATCACCAGCAGTATCTGGCGAAGAACCCATCCGGTTATTGCGGCCTCGGCGGCACGGGCGTCGCTTGCCAGATCGGCACTGGCGTGAGCGCGGGATAACACAAAGTGGGCTGCGTGCGACTTGTTCCGCGTGCGGCCCTCGTGTCATCAATCGCCCTTGCTCCAGCTGGTTTTCCCGATGATCGAACGTCTGCTCGAAAAATTTTTGTTCGCCAGCCGCTGGCTGCTCGCGCCTTTTTACGTTGCCCTCGTCTTCGGCCTTGCGGGGCTGCTGCTGAAAACGTTTCAGGAGCTCGCGCATTTCGTGGTGGGCGCATTCGCGGCTTCAGAATCCGATATCATTCTCGGTGTGCTCTCGCTGATCGACCTGACGCTGACGGGTTCTCTGATCGTCATCGTGGTCTTTTCCGGCTACGAGAATTTCGTGTCGAAGATCGATGAGAGCGTGCATCGCGACTGGCCCGACTCGATGAGCAAGATCGATTTCACGGGTCTGAAACTGAAGCTGTTTTCCTCCATCGTCGCGATTTCGGGAATTCAGCTGCTGAAGATCTTCATGAACATTCGCAACGTCAGTGACCGCGACGTCATGTGGCTTGTGGGCATCCACCTCGTCTTCGTGGTCTCGGGCCTGCTGATGGCCCTCACCGACCGCATTGGCGGCGAGGGCCATGGCGCGGCACCCAAGGCGTCCGACGCCGCGCATTGACGCGTGACCCGCATCAGGGCGCGTTGAGCACGGCCCTGCATTCGTTAGGCAGTTGTGCCATCGTGATGGGCTGCGGCTTCTTGCCGGGTGGTTTTGGCTTGGGGTGCAGAACCTCGTCACTGAACCACCAGGCCAGCGTGGAATCGCAACCATCGCCGGCGGGCACCGGATCCTGCGCGCGGCAACTGGCCTCTCCAGCCGGGCAGGCCAGACGGATATGGAAATGATAATTGTGCCCGTACATCGGCCTGATCTTGTTCAGCCACTTGCGGTCGCCCTGCACGTCCCGGCAGATCGCCTTCTTGATCGCCGGATTGACGAAGATGCGCTCGACCTGCGGCTGAGAGGCCGCGAGCTTCAGGAGCGCCATGTGCTCGGGGCGCCATTTCTGCGGATCGACATCCAGCCAGTCTTCGCGCACCAGATTGGTCGCTGACGTTTCCTCGCGCTCTGCGCGCGTGAGTGTGTGGCCCGGCATCGGTGTCAGCCAGACATCGGCATCCAGCCCGATCTGATGCGAGGCATGGCCCGTAATCATCGGGCCGCCGCGCGGCTGGGCCATGTCACCGACAAGCAGCCCCGGCCAGATGTTCTGCCCACGGGCCTTGCGTGCAAGACTTTCCAGAAAGGAAATCATCGCGGGCTGGCCCCAGTTGCGATTGCGTGAGAGGCGCATGACCTGCCAGGCATCGCCGTCGATCGGCAACGCCTTGGCGCCGGCCATGCATCCGCGCGAGTAGAATCCGAATGTGTGCGTCGGACCGGCCGAGGCCACACGGACGCGGCCGAACAACTCCTTGGCGGGTGTCGCCGGATCTTCGGGATGGGCGAGAGCGGGAAGGGTTTTGGGCTCCTGGCTGCCGCGCTCCTGCGCGTGCGCCACGCCTGTGGCCAGAACCGCTGCCAGCGCGAGCCAGCAGCGGCCATACAACGGGGAAACAGCCATGCGATCTCCAATCAGCCGTCCAGACCGGCCGGACTCTGCTCGGCAATCCGGAGTATCGCAACCCGGATCCGTCGGGGATAAACCTTAATCGGGCTTAGCGCTTTACGGCAACGCTTCGGCAGTCTTCATTGATGGCGCGTTTTCAGCCCCTTGTGTGAGATACCGCCATGTTTCAGTCCGCTCTGAAGAAGTTCGCGACAGCCCTGGCCGTCTTCTCTGCCCTCGGCTGTATTTCTGCGCCGGCAAAGGCCTCCGTCGATATTCTGATCGATCTGTCGAGCCAGACGATGCGAGTGGCATCGTCGCGTGGTGTCGAGGTCTGGCCAGTCTCGACCGCGCGCTCGGGCTACGTCACCCCGCGGGGCTCCTATCGGCCGACCCGGCTGGAGCGCATGCATTATTCGCGGAAATACGACAATGCGCCGATGCCCTGGTCGATCTTCTTTCGGGGTGGCTACGCGATTCACGGCACGGGCTCGGTCAGCCAGCTCGGCCGCCCTGCGTCGCATGGCTGCGTGCGGCTGGCGCCTCGTAACGCATCCCGCCTGTTCTCCATGGTGAGCGCGGAGGGCGCGCGGATCACGGTGCGCGGCGCGCCGCCCTCGCATCGCCGGGCTCCGCTGCAGCAGGCCAATCGCCGGAGAGTTGCGCCGGCCATGGATGGCTTCGATCCGGGCGCACCTTATGGCACGTATTACTATTACCGCTGAAGACTAGTCGGCGAAGACCACCGTCTTCGAACCGTTGAGTACCACCCGGTCTTCGAGGTGATGGCGCACCGCGCGCGCAAGCACGCGGCGTTCGATGTCGCGGCCCTTGCGCACGAGGTCGAGAGGCAGGTCGCGATGGCTGATGCGCTCGACATCCTGCTCGACGATCGGACCTTCATCGAGATCCGCGGTGACATAATGCGCGGTCGCCCCAATGAGCTTGACGCCGCGCGTATGCGCCTGCCGGTAGGGATTGGCGCCCTTGAAGCCGGGCAAGAAGGAATGGTGGATGTTGATGCAGCGGCCCGCGAGCTTCGCGGTGAGTCCATCTGACAATATCTGCATGTAGCGGGCGAGGACGACAAGATCGGTCTTCGTATCCTTGATGAGATTCCAGATCTGCGTTTCCTGCTCGAGCTTCGTCTCGCGCGTCACCGGCAGATGGTGGAAATCGATGCCGGTGAAGTCGAGATGCTCGTAGGTCTCGCGCGGATGGTTCGAGACGATCGCCGACAGGTCCATGTGCAATTCGCCGATGCGCCAGCGATAGAGCAGATCGGCGAGGCAATGATCGAATTTCGATACGAGGATCATCACGCGCTTGCGCACCGCGACGGCGCGCATGATCCAGTTCATGGCGAATTTATCGCCGATTTCCGCGAAGCCCTTGCAGATTTCCTTGAAGGCCAGCTCATCGACCCCATCGAACACCACGCGCATGAAGAAGACGTTGGTCTGCGTGTCGTCGAATTGCTGCGCGTCGAGAATGTTGCATCCGTGTGCAAACAAATAGGTCGACACGCCCGCCACGATGCCGGGGCGGTTGGGGCAGGATAGAGTCAGGACATATTGTGCGCTGGGCATTGCGCGCCTTCGATTTCGCAGGTTGGGTCGGACCGCCCGGGATTGCAGGCGAGGGACTTGGGCCACGTGGTATAAGCCCAGCGGCGGCAGCACTCAACCGCGCAAGCCACGGCTACCTTGACGCAATGGCTGCCCAGACCTAAATTGTTCGTAATACGATCTTATGTTCGCGGTGCGAACATTTGCGGAATTTGAGGAGAACGTCATGACGGAAGCCTATCTCTGCGGCGGCGTGC
>JAQGKN010000426.1 GCA_028290085.1 Hyphomicrobiales bacterium | reverse complement strand
TGCTGACGGCATGAAGACCGGCTTCGTCTGCGCATCGGGCTTCAACGTCGTCGCCAGCGCCCAGCGTGGCGGACGCCATCTGGTTGTCGTCGTGCTGGGCTCGCCCAATGCCAAGGCGCGCACGATCAAGGCCGCCAACCTGTTCGACGCCGGTTTTGGCGCCTCCTCCTCGTGGCATCCCACGCAGCTGACCAGCTTGCCCTTTATTCCCGGACCGGCTCCCAATCTGCGGGCGGATATCTGCGGACGCCACAAGAAGGTTGTCCAGGAAGACGATCTCGCCGTTGTCCTGCCCAACCAGAGTCATGCAGCGCCCGACAGCGCGGCCGCCTTCTTCGCCAACGACGGTCGTCCCAATCAGGGTCGACAGGCGCTGCTCGGCCCGCGTCCCACTTTCGAACCCATCGACGTCTTCGTCGGCCGCACCCCCGGCTGGACCGGTCCGGTCGCGCAGGCACGGGCGACGATACCCACCAAAGCCATGGTGCCAGCGAGCGCCGCCGCTTTCGCGGATCCAAACCAAAGGCTGCAGCCCGGCATACCCCCGGTCTCCGCCTCGGCCTTGCCCCTCGGCCTGCTCGGCGCGTCGCGCGGCATCGGTGCAACGGCAACGCGCGCCATCGCGGTGAAGAGTGCGACCTCGACCAAGCCGGCGCCTCACGTCGAAGCCAAGACGCCGGTAAAGCCCAAGGTTGCCGCCAAAGCCGTTCCCGCGAAGGCCGAAGCCGCCAAACCGGCCACAAAGACTCCCGCTGCTGCCAAGAAGGCCGTGGAATCCAAGGCAGCGTCGAAGAAGCCTGCACCAGTCAAGGTCACCACGACCAAGGCGAAGGCGGAATGACACGCGCATGACCGATGGTCCCGCCGAATCGCTGCTGACGCGTCGGCCGCCGCCGCCAATTCCCGTATCGGTCCTCACGGGCTTTCTGGGTGCTGGCAAGACGACGCTGCTGAACGCACTCCTGCGTGACCCCGCTCTTTCCGACACGCTCGTTCTGATCAATGAGTTTGGCGAAGTCGGGCTGGACCACCTGCTGGTCGAACGCGCCGACGGCGACATGATCCTGATGGCGTCCGGCTGTCTGTGCTGCTCCATCCGCGGCGACATGATCACCACGCTGGAAGACCTGATACGCCGGCGCGACAACGGACGCATCACACCCTTCAAGCGCGTGCTCATAGAGACCACTGGCCTCGCCGATCCCGCGCCCGTGCTGCACACCATCATGTTTCATCCCTATCTGATGCTGCGCTACCGGCTCGAAGGGGTCATCACGCTGGTCGACGCGGTAAACGGAGCGGCGACCCTTGATGCCCACGAGGAACCGGTGAAGCAGGCCGCTGTCGCTGATCGCATCGTTCTCTCGAAAACAGATCTTCTGCAGGGGCCGGACGGCGAAAGTGTACTCGCCTCTCTGAAGCAGAGGCTTGCCGCGCTCAACCCCGCCGCACGCATTCTCGATGGTCAGGCGGGCGAGGGGCGTGCCGAAGCCCTGTTCGACACCGGGCTCTACGACCCCGCGAGCAAGACGCCGGATGTGGAGCGCTGGCTCAACGCGCAGGCTGTTGAGACGGCGCAGGCCGCCCATGGTCATCACCATCATGGCCATCATCATGCGCATGACGTGAACCGGCACGACGCGCGCATTCGCGCATTCTGCCTGCGCAGCGACACAGCTCTCGACCCGCGCGGCTTCGACATGTTCCTCGACATGCTGCGTCAGTTCCATGGCCCCAGCCTGCTGCGCGTCAAAGGCATCGTCGCGCTGACTGAAGACCCGCAACGTCCTGTCGTCATTCATGGCGTCCAGCATGTCTTTCATCCGCCGGTACGCCTCGCGGCTTGGCCCGATGACGACCATTCGACGCGGATTGTTTTCATCCTGAAAGATCTCGCCCCCGAATTCATCGAGAAGCTCTGGGCGGCCTTTGCAAATATCGCTCGGCCGGACACCCCCGATCGCGCAGCATTGTCTGAAAACCCCCTTTCCCCGGCCGGCCGATCGGGCCTGCTCGCCTGAGAATTTCATCTGGCTTGATAATTGAAACTCCAATTTTTCGAATGGTTTCGAACCCACTTACGTATCCACTAGGCACGTAAGTGTTGCGTTTCGGGACAGGTCGGAACAGGAGTTTCGGAATGGCACGGTCGGCCTCTCTCTTCACAACAGTGGAGCCCGGTTCGAAAAACGGCTGGTTGAGCTTTCTGCGCGCGCGCGGTGTGCAGCCCACGACTGGCCGCCCGAATGCCCTCCACAATGTGGGCATCAGGCAGTTTTCGGATGAGCATGGCGGCCGCGTCGACTGGCTCGCCTGGGATCAGGTGGAAACTCATGTGCAGGCCTGGCGCAGTCTCGCGGCGCGAGCCGTCCAGCCGAATGTTTTCCTTGAGCCGGCTTTTGTGCTGACAGCCATTCGGCACGAGCCCGTCGTCAGACGCCCCTCCTTCCTGCTCGTCTGGGATGCCGACGATGCCACACGGCTGATCGGCCTCTTCCCGATTCGCCTGCCTCTGCGCCCGCAAGATGCAATTGCCACATGCTGGCAGCACGAGGAAGCGACGATCGGCGGCGCACTTCTCGACAAGATGAGTGGCGGCGCGGCCATCGCGGCCATGCTCCGCTGGATCGCCGAATGCGAGCCGCAGCTCTGCGGGTTGATGTTCACCGCGGTTCCGCTCGACGGCTTCCTCGAGACATTGTTCGGCCAGTCCGCCGGCCGCAACGGCGGCATCCGCATCGTTGAAGGATCTGAGCGCAATGTGCTGACAGGCGCGGCAGGCGGAGCCGTCCGCCCGAAAGCCGCGAGGGCAACTGACGAGCCCATGCCGCGCATCGACGGATCTCAGCGGATCAGGGCAAAAACCAATCCCGAAATTCGTTCGGCTCTCGAAGACTTCCTGACGCTTGACGCACGCGAAGCTACGGCCACAGGTCATGCGCTTGTCGACAACCCGGGCCAGACGACATTCGCGCGCGCCATGACGCGTTTGATGGCTCGCGAGGGCATGTGCCAGATCGAAGCGCTTGTCTCGGCTGGACGGACGATCGCAGCCGCCATTCTGCTTCGAAGCGGCGGCACGACATACTTCTGGAAACTCGCCTTCAGCCGCGCAGCTGTCGCGCAGGCGGCCATACGCGGCTTCGTGGCTGACATCCTCACCGACGAAGCCGCGCGTGGCTGCAAGACGATCTTCTCCTGCGATCTGCCTGAGGCCATCGATCCGCGCACAACATCCTTGGCCGACATGCTCGTCGCCGATGTCATTGTAGCGCCCGCCGGCCGCTTGCCCCGCGAGGTGACGACAGCCCTGCAACGTGAGAAGCGCCGGCGCCTGGCCAGCGGGATTCGTCAGCACCTTCTGCGGATCAGTGCTGGTGGAAAGAGATTCTGAACGTCAGCCGCGATCGCGCAGCAGGCGGCGGATCACCTTGCCGCTCGTGGTCAGCGGCAGATCGCCGACGAAGGCGATTTCCCGCGGATATTCATGCGCCGACAATCGCCGGCGCACGAATGCGCGGATCTCTTCCGCCAGCGCATCTGAGGGCTCGTAGCCCGGCCGCAGGACGAGGAATGCTTTCACGATTTCCGTCCGCAGGGCGTCCGGCTTGCCGACAGCGGCGGCATTGAGCACCGCCGGGTGCCGCAGCAGGCAATCCTCGATCTCGCCGGGCCCGATGCGATAGCCCGATGACGTGATCACATCGTCGTCACGCCCGATGAAATGCACATAGGCATCGCTGTCCTGCCGGCCGAGATCGCCCGTCGTCATCCAGTCGCCGATGAACTTGGCGGCTGTCGCTTCGGGCCGATTCCAATAGCGCAGGAACATCACGGGATTGGGCCGCCGGATCGCAATCTGCCCCGTCTCGTCCGTGTCGCAGACCGTGCCGTCATCACGCACAATGGCGACGTCGTGACCCGGCACAGCACGCCCGATTGCACCGCCCCGTGACACGCCGATGGCAGCGCAGGACGCGAGCACGAGATTGCACTCGGTCTGCCCGTAGAATTCGTTGATGGTCAGGCCGAAAGCCTGCCGTCCCCATTCGTAAACCTCAGAGCCCAACGACTCGCCGCCTGATGCGAGCGTGCGCAAATCGAGCCGGAATTTGCTGCGCGGCGAGGGTATCGCACGCAGCATGCGAAGCGCCGTCGGCGGGATGAAGGCGTTGCGAATTCCCGCCTCGTCGATGAAGCCCAGCGCGGCCTCCGGATCGAACCGTTCGAACTTTCGACACGCCACCGCAACACCAAGATACAGCGATGGCATAAGGACATTCAGCAAACCGAGATCGGAAGAGCA
>JAQGKN010000664.1 GCA_028290085.1 Hyphomicrobiales bacterium | reverse complement strand
GGACGCCTCATCAACAGGAGCCGCGGATTGCGGTTCCCCCTTGCCGCCCAAAGTGAATAGGTCGGGCTGCAAGGTGACCAGCCGGGCGCCGCGTTGAAAGGTCAGGTAAGTCCACGCCCAGCTCAGCGCGACGATGAACCGGTTGCGCACGCCAATCAGGAAATAAACATGGGCAAGGCTCCAGAATAGCCACCCCAGAAACCCGGTCAGCTTCAGGCGCCCGATCTTGACCACCGCTGCCTTGCGCCCGATGGTCGCGAGGTCGCCTTGGTGACGATAGGCAAAGGACGCATGGGTGTGCCCGCCGATGTCGGCCCGGATGGCATCGCCCGCATATTGGCCCATCTGCTTTGCCGCAGGAGCGATACCCGGGACGGGCTTGCCGTCGGGATCGGCAACGGCAGCCGTATCGCCGATCACGAACACCCTGTCGTCCCCTGGAAGGCGAAGGCCGGGGGTCACTCGCACCCGGCCTGCGCGATCGGCGTCCGCGCCGAGCCAGGCGGCAGCAGCCGAGGCGATCACGCCAGCGGCCCAGAGGATCGTCGCGGCCTCAATGCGGCCCTCGCTCGTATCGGCGCCCGCGGCATCGAGCCCGGTGACGAGCGTGTTCACCCGGACGATCACTCCCATTCGCTCAAGCGTCGCGCGCGTATAGCCGGACAGGTCGTCAGGAAACGCTGCGAGCAGCCTTGGGCCTGCCTCGACCAGAATGATTTGAGCGCTTCGCGGGTCGACGCGCCGGAAGTCACGCGCCAGCGTCTGACGCGCAATCTCCGAGATGGCGCCGGCCAACTCGACGCCGGTCGGGCCGCCGCCGACGATGAGGAAGGTGAGGAGGCGCACCCGCTCATCCACGTCATCGGTCAGTTCAGCACACTCGAATCCCAGCAAGATAGCGCGCCTGATCCGCGTTGCGTCCTCGATCCGCTTCAGCCCCGGAGCGACCCACGCCCATTCGTCATGGCCGAAATAGGAGTGCGTGGCACCTGTCGCGACGACGAGGTAATCGTAGGCGATGGTCTTGCCCCCGGCCTGCACGGTGCGCGCGGCGCGATCGACGCCCGTCACCTCCGCCATCAACACCGTGGCGTTCGCCTGCTTGCGCAGAATAGCCCGCACGGGCCATGCTACCTCGGCTGGAGACAGGGCGGCTGTCGCGACCTGATACAGCAGCGGCTGGAAGCAATGGTGGTTCTCCCGATCGATCAACGTGAGATCGACATCGGCGGACGCCAGGCGCTTGGCTGCCTCCAGACCGCCGAACCCTCCGCCGATGACGACGACGCGGGGCTTGGAGTTTTCATCAGTTGTATCTTGCGGAGCGCTCAGCACGTTCACTCCTTCGCCAGATGCGCTGCCCCTTTTCCGAGATGATCAGCATCTCGTGGCTGGGATCAGCATCCGGCTCGCTGTCCAGAAACCCGAGGTCGAGCAGGCGAGCAATCATCGGATCTTCGCGCGGCTGGAAGGCCAGTACATTCGTTTTGGTAGCCGTGACGAGGAAAGCGGCTTCGGCATAGGAAAGCTGATCGAGCAAACCCTCAGCGTCGTCGCTGGCCATTGTCAGTCCTCACGTCCGGGCAGAGGCGGGGTTCTTCGTCTTCAGCCAGTCAGCGCAACGGCTCGAACGGTATTTCGATCCGGTCCGCTTAGAGACAATCCCTTCCAACCCCATGGCGCACGCGCCTTCAGCAGGCTGGCGCGGATATAGTCGATCTCTTCGTCTTCGAGACGCTCAACGATCTCGAATGCCTCTGCTCCCTCGGCGTGCCACGCATCCTGGAGCGAACGATGTGTGCTGTTTCCTAGCCGCAGGGTGAACCACAGCCGGTTCTGGATCGTGGAAGGTCAGGCGCTTGGCCCACCCAGACCGCGCCGGTCGGTAAGCAGCGAACGGCGTAGATGCCGGTCGCGATGTTTCGTTTCCTATAGGCAGCTACGGCTGCCTTGCGAATTTCGCTTTTCATACGTGAGTGCCTCCTGAAACCGGCAGTGCGCGACTTCCAGGAACTAGCCGACGAGGCATTCCGCGACCTGCTCGCCAAGCATGAACGACCCGTCGGCTTGAAGGACCAGCTCAAACGCAGTCAGAAGGACGACGCTGCGCCTTCAGAACCAGCCAAACCGGCGTCGAAAGCAAAGGGACGCGCGAAGGCAAAACGCTGATCCGACGTCATCAGGAAGCCTTCCGGACCCATTGAGCGAGGACCGCCGCTATCTTGTCAGCACCATGCGCCGAGGGATGGATCGGGTCGAAGAAGTCGGCCGGCTCACGGCAGATCGCTCGAAGGTCAGTCACCTCTAGTCCGCAGACATGCGCTTCCGACCGGATAGCCGCATTGACCATGTTCAGGGCCGCGGACCCGAGTTGTTGCAGAACCGGATCACCTACGGGCGGTTCGTAGATCGTGCAGAGCGCGCCCGGCAGTCCGCGCTTGGCGACAGTGCGGCACATCTCGCCGTAGCGGCCGGTGAATTGCTTGAGAAGACCGGCAGCCTGCCCGAACCGCGCGATCAAGTTGCCGCTGCCGCCACGCAGCCGCCGGCCGAGATCGAGGAGGTCATTGCCGCCGGCGCTGACAATGAGGTGCGTCGCATCGCCTGGAAGTCGCGCGAGCTGGCGCGGCACGTCCTCGAGCCGGCTTCCCGAGACGGCCAGGAGGGTTGCCCTGCACCCGAGCGCCTTAGCCAGGCGATCGGCCATGTCGGGCTGGCCGTGCAGATAGGGGCGGCTGTCGAAGATCGAGTCGCCGAGCAGCGCGACGTGGATGTAAGCGGTCACGGGAGGCGAACCAGGATTCCGCGATCTTCTTGTCCAGGGCGCCGCCGTCGTGGTCGCGGTGCAGGTGGCTGAGGGACGGTTCGTCGAGCTTGTCGAGCACGTCTTTCAGCAAGTCGGTGTCCGCGAAGCCCGGCGCGAACGAGGCGCCGTAGATCTTCCTCAACGTGCGCACCAGCGTATTGCCGTGCTTCCGGCTTATCCGGCCGTTCTTGTCGCGATGGCGTTCCGAGAAGGTCATGTTTGCCTCCGTTCGGAGGAGAACGGCGCGTCGGCCGTAGAGGTTCGCCTCCAACTTTCGCCGGACCAGCAAAGGGTCACGTTGAAGCCTGCAACGATATGGCCCAGGTGGGCGTTCCGCCAAAGGAGAAATCATATGACCCTCAAGTCAGGCGCAGATCTTCGGAAAATCCTTCTCATCGTGGAGGACGAGGTCCTGTTGGCGATTTGCCTGAAGGACAAACTGGAGGACGGCGGTTATCGCGTTCTGAACTTAGCGATCCGTCACCAGGAGGCCCTCGGTTACGCCAAGGAATGCAGGCCTGATTTGGCGCTCGTCAACATCAGCTTGGCCAAAGGCGACGACGGCGCGGAGCTAGCTTGCGATCTACAGAAGCTGGGCATCCCGGTCATGTTCATCAGTGGGCAGCCAGATCGCGCGCGTATGGCGAAAAGCGTCGCCGTCGCGTCCATGTCAAAGCCTTACAGCCTCTCGGACATGGTCCTGGCTGTCGACTACCTTTTTCGGCACGCCTCCGGCGACGAGTCGATTGCCGGACCGGTCAATCTCGAAATGTTTTGAGGTGCGGGAGACCCGCCCGAGTATTTCAGGCTAGAGCTGGCTTTCGACTCATAGGGCCCCGCCCCAGACGACCCGCGGCGCTTCCAAGGACGAGCCAGAAGGTGCCGGCGACGAGCGCGCAGCCCACCCCAGAAATCACCAGCGGGACCAAGCTCACGGTCGGGGAGAGCGTCATCCCCAGGAAGGCCGCCTTGGGATTGAGGAGCGTCGTCACGAACATGCTTCCGCCGGGTCGAACTTCGCTGACTTCTCAGCATCGGACTGCAAGGATGGCGAGCCAGACTGCGCAGGCAAGTTTCAGGACAAGCAGAACTGGGGCGCATTCGCGACCAGCGGCTGAAAGAGCGCATAGGCCGACAGCGCGATTCCCCGCCGTTTTAGCGCCATCTCGCCAGCAGACTCGGACTCCATTCGGCCCAGAACCTAGACCTCTCCGGAAAAGCTCGTCTGAGAAGCCAGACTCAACCGGAAAAGTCCGAAAATAGCTTGCAAATGGCGAAGTCTGACTCACTTTCAGCGCCCGACCTCAACCCGCGGCTTGAGGTTCTCGAATTCATTTCCTGTCGAAGAATCTGGTACGAATTCCTTTCGCATGTCCAGTATCGGACTGGCGGCGCCCAATGCTGCCCACGGGTGGCGGCCGCTTCTGGCTCCCCGGTATCGCGACCTGGATGCGGCGAGCTTGCTGGGGGATGAGATCACCGAGCTGCTGGAGGCGCCAACGGCCGGGCTCACGCCCCGAAGAGGCCTTTTGGCTATCCTTTAATGGAAGTCCATACTATTAAAGGAGAAGAGGTAGAACCTTTAATAAGGAGCCGGGTCATTAAAGAAAGCGGCACATATGAGCTGGACCGTCAGGGGACCTCCTGCTTTCGGCCGTTCGTTCCGGCGCCTCCGGCGCTAGAGCGAGTGGTCGATATCCTCGACAAGGCGACGGATTCCATCAGGCTGTTCGAGCGGCGGCTCCAGGAGTGGCCGGACCCGATGGTGGTGGGGCGTCTGTTCGCGCGTCTGGATGCCGTAAGCTCGGCTGGCGCGGAGGGGTCCACGACCACCTTCACCGACCTCCTGGAATACGAATCCTCCCTCAAGACCGCGCCGAACGTGCCGGACGCGATCTCGGTCGCCGCCCTGGCGGAGGCGGCCTTCGAGGAGGGCGGGGCGGACCCCATTCTGCTGGCCGGGCGCCTTCATCGTCGGCTGTTCGAGCGTGGCGGCCACCTTCAGTTGGCCGAAGCCGGCGAGTTCAAAATCCGCACCAACCGGGTGGTCGACGAGGACGCTCCAAACGGTCTGTTCGCTTATACGCGCCCCGAGTCGGTCACCGAGGCGATGCGCGAGTGGCGGGACTTCGTCGAGGCGACATCGCCCGAGCTGCCCGAACTGCTCCGCCATTGCCTGGGCCATTGGATGTTCGAGCACATCCACCCGTTCCACGATGGCAACGGCCGAGTGGGTCGCCTGCTCATTCCCGTGCTACTTCGGCAGAAGGGGTTCACGAACTCCACCTGCGGCTTCGCGTCCGAGCCCGTGTATCTCGATAAGCCGCTGTATGTTGACGGGCTCAAGTTCGCCCGGGCCTCCGGCGACATGGCTACCTGGACGAGGTTGATGCTGGGCTTTCTGCACCAGAATGCCCAGGCCAACCTCGGGCGCCTCGATACCCTGCTGGCGACCAAGGCGCGCTGGACAGAAGCGACCGCCGACGCGCGCACCGGCAGCGCGATCCACCGCCTGGTGCCCTTCGCGCTGACCCGTCCGGCGTTCACGGTGAAGGATGCCGTCGCCGGGATTGGCGGCACGTTCCCGTCGGTGAACAACGCCGTCGTCCGGATGGTGGAACTCGGGTTGCTCGAAGTCGCCCAAGGTGCGCGCCGCGACCGCTTGTTCCAAGCGCGTGAGGTGCTGAACGCCTTCGGGGACTTCCGGGTGCGGCGCAGGAGCGACACAGACGAGCCGCCCTCCGCGCCTGGCATGAAGTAGGAGCCGCAGAGGTCATCTTGCGCGCCGCCGAAAGATCACTCCAAAGGCTTGCGCATGGTCCTTGGCAGAATGTCTTGCATTCCCTTCATGATCTCCTGGAAGCCCTTCATCGCGAACGGACCAT
>JAQGKN010000221.1 GCA_028290085.1 Hyphomicrobiales bacterium | reverse complement strand
GGCGCCGGGGTTGGAAAACTTGAGCCAGCAGAAATCCCGCGAGGAGATTTCAGAGGAAATCTCAGCCCTGACGGGCCTTGAAGCGCTTCTGCACCTTGTTGATGATGTAGACGCGGCCCTTGCGGCGCACGAGCTGGTTGTCGCGATGGCGACCGCGCAGCGACTTGAGTGAATTGCGGACTTTCATGGTGCGTCCCCGGTTCGATTGAAAGACGGGGACAGGCCCGCCAACAGAAGTGTGACGGGTCTATGCCTCATTTGCTGCGCCGGATCAACCCGAAAGTCTCTGTTCTCGCTCTGCGGCGCGGGATATGTCGGAACGCGCTCTGCCCAGAAAGGACTTCCGCATGACCGGCCCCGCTCTCGCTGCCCGCCTCGCCGAGGCTCGCCACACCCGGCAGCCGTACGAATTGGAGGCTTCGGCTACTCCGGCGGACGCCGCCGCTGCCTATGCCACACAGGCAGACGTTGCAGCAAGGCTTGGCACCACGGTTGCAGGTTGGAAGGTCGGCTTCGCCCCCACGCCGGACAAGGCGCCCATGGCCGGACCCATGTTCGCCTGCGATTTCCGCGAGAATGGCGGCACCTACCGGCTTGCGCCCGGCGAAACCGTCATGGTCGAGGCGGAACTCGCGCTCCGCCTCGCCCAAGACCTGCCCCCGCGCCCCGGTGCTCCCTACACAGAGAGCGAGATCCTCGCGGCTACCGGCGAGATGCTGGTCGGCATAGAACTGGTCGGCACTCGTTACACCGATCCGGACGCTGCGCCATTCACCGCCCGCCTTGCGGACAATTTCAACAATGCGGCCTATGTCGTAGGCCAAGGCATCCGCGACTTCGCCGGCCTGGACCGCGCACGCCTGCGCTGCCACCTCTGGATTGACGGCACCTGCGTCAACGACCGCATCGGAGGGCATGGCGACGGCGACCCGCTGCTGCCGATGCTCGCCTGGGCATCCCATCAGGTGGACGCGCTCGGCGGCCTGAAAGCCGGTCAGGTCATCACAACGGGGTCGCTGAACGCGCCCGTTGCTCTATCAGGCAGCGCTCGGATCGAGGCGGAGCTGGCGGGACTTGGGAGGGTCACCCTCAACCTATCGGCCTGAACGAAAAACGCCCCGGCGCGCAAAACGCGGACCGGGGCGTCGATGAGCAGAGAACGGAAGATCACGCCGGAGGCGAGATGATCTCCTTGGCCCGCTTGATGGTTTCCTTCGACGTCGAATAAAGCTTTTCGACCACGGCCTGCACGCGCTGGCCCGACGACGCCGTCACGTCGAGGCGGCTCTTTTCCGCGTCGGCGAGGAACTCGGGATCTTTCACTGTCGCCAGGAAGGCATCGCGCAGAATCTGCACCTGCGCGGCCGGCGTCGCGGGCGGCGCGATATATGGACGCCCGAAAATCTGCTGGCTGACGATCATGTCGACAGCCTTCTTGTCCTCATCATTCTTGATGAACGTCCAGACGGTCGGCACGTCCAGCTTGTCGAGTTCCGGCTCACTGTCGGACCCATCCTGCACGAGGATGTTGATCTTCTTGTCACGCACCCAGTCGGGTCTCTGGGACTTCAAGCTCGACCAGTCGAGCCCGCACATGCCGTCGACCTCACCGCGCTCCATGGCGAGGAAGATCTCGGTCGTGCCCTTGTAGCCGCTGACGACGTTGAACTGCGCTCCGGCCGCATTGACGTGCAGATAAGCATAGTCGCGTGTCGAGCCGCCGGCAGCGCTTGCGCCGATGACGACCTTGTTCTTCTGAGCCTCCTCGAAGGTCTTGATCTTGGAATTCTGGTAAGTGATGCACACCCGCGTGCCGCTGTCGGCACTGCCCAAATATTGGAACTTGGTGGGATCGAACAGCGTCTGAGAGCGGTCCTCGAGCAATGGCCCGATGATGACGCCGGGGAACAGCGCACCGATCATGGTGCCGTCTTTAGGGGCCACCGACGCCAGGAAGGCCGCTGCCGTTCCGCTGCCGGCGCCCGGCTGGTTGCGCGGCACGAAGACGGGGTTGCCCGGAATAAAGCGGTTCATGTGCCGCGACAGCAGACGCGCGTAGAGATCGTAGCCGCCGCCCGCATCGCTGCCGATCAGAAAGATGATCTGCTTGCCAGCATAAAAATCGGCCGCCTTGGCGGAGCCTGCCGCAAGCCCGACAAGCGACGCTGTCAGAGCCAGCGCCGTGAAAATTCTGGATCTCATATCGGACGCTCCTTCATTTCCTCTCAAGCCCGGGGCTGTTGAGCGCCCGCTCGGCTGAAGATGTTCCGAAGGTCTTATTTCACGGGAGCAAGCCTTCACGCAACCGCCCGAAAAACAACGATCCCGCGACGGAGTTAACCGGCGCGGGATCGGGGAGCAAGCTCCGGAAGAGACGGGAATACGCGTGACTTCATTTCCCTGAAACGACCTTGCGTCACATTTGTCTAACGCCCGGTTAAACCACGTCAGTTTTTAGTACTCACTTCTCGATGACACCGCAGGCTATGCGGTCGCCGGAGTCGCCGGCAGGCTGACTGCGGTAATCGTCGGCCTTCGCATGAATGACCAGAGCCGATCCGTCGGCATCATACAGGGAGGTCTCGCCCGCACCCATTGTGACCGCATCGGTGAAGATCTGCAGCTTGAGCATTCCACTTTCGGGCACGATCAGATTAGGCAAGTCTCCTGCGTGCGGGCCGTTGGACGACTGGTAGCCGTGCTCATGTCCCCCCGGTGCAAAATGCCCCCCAGCGCTGACGAACTTGTCCGCGCCATCGCATTTGCCGGTCTGGTGAATATGAATGCCATGCAAGCCGGGCGGCAGCCCTTCTAAGTTGAGCTCGATCAAGACACCCTTCGGAACCTGCGTCAGGACCGCGGTGCCGAGCGTGTTGCCCTTCTGATCCACCATTTTGGCGTGAGCGGGCACCGTGGGCTGCTGCGCCAGCGCCGGGC
>JAQGKN010000336.1 GCA_028290085.1 Hyphomicrobiales bacterium | reverse complement strand
GCAGAAATACCTCGTCAACACGGCCGGTTTCAGCGCGGCCAACGCGACGAACATGATGACCATCGTGCTTTTCATCTACATGCTGATGCAGCCGGCGTTTGGCGCGCTGTCCGACAAGATTGGCCGCCGCTTGTCGATGCGACTGTTCACCGGCCTTTCGGTGCTTATGGTCGTGCCGCTGATGACGGCGATCGCAACTGTGCGCTCCGAACTCGCGGCAGTCCTTCTGATCACGGCGGCACTTGCCGTTGTCAGTCTCTACACGTCGATCAGCGGTCTCGTGAAAGCGGAGTTGTTCCCCGCTGAAGTGCGCGCACTTGGCGTCGGCTTCGCCTATGCCATTGGCAACGCCCTGTTCGGCGGCACGGCGGAATATGCCGCGCTCTGGTTCAAGCAGGAAGGCGTCGAGAGCTACTTCTACTGGTACGTGACGGGAATGATGGCCATCGGTTTCATCGTGGCGCTGATCATGCCCGATTCCCGCAAGGGCGGGTATCTTCAGGGCACGAGTATGGAGCACTAAGGCAGGTACTTATCACCCGGTCAGACCTTGGCTGGCCGGGTGCTGATACGCGCAGCAACATGGCTGACTATCGTGCCGACCAAAGCTCCGGCGCTGCTGAAAACGAAGCCGCCGAGTTCGCCCGTTCTGCCCGGAATCCACAGTTGAGCGATCTCGACCAGCCCGCTCAAAACGGCGAGGCCGCACAGCGTTGCGAGACGCTCGGCGTTTGAGCGCGCTCCGAAGCAAAAGCAGAGACCAGTCGCGAGATAGGCGACGAAGTGCTCGGCGTGGCCTGAACTGACGACATGCGGGCGAAGGCTGCCTGGAACCAACGAGAGACCAATGATGGCGGCTGAGCCGAGCCATCCGAGACCGCGCCCGACGCGCTCGAGGGTCATGTGGAGCCTGTTGAAAACGGAGAGCATCGGTCCTGCCGCGGGTGAGCCTGGAAGGCTGATCCGACGGCAGAACCGAACTGGCCCGCCGTCGCAATCAAGCCATGATTGCTCGGCCACGTCGCCCATATACGCAGCGTAATCCACATGATTCACACAATAATGCTCAAAAGCAGTGTGATTGGTTCGTTAATTGCCGACGCCTCAACTTGGCATAGATTTGGCTGCCGGCGTCACAACTCTGCCGGTGCGTGCGTCGGGCCAAGTGTCTTGGCGCTGTCATTTTCAGAATCGGAAACCGATACGGTCACGACGGGGAAGCCTTCGGAAATGCGGCGGGCTTCCTGTTCGGCGGCCTCGCGCGTGTCGAAGCTGCTCTTGGCCTGGCGGTCTACGGAGACGACGTAGCGAGCCATCTGAGCACGCTTTGCGAGCTGCCGCTTCTGCTGGGGATCGTTGGACATGGGTGATTCTCCTGAACTGGGTGGCGGCACGCTCGCGCCGCTCGTCGCAAACAGCTT
Organism: Hyphomicrobiales bacterium; assembly: GCA_028290085.1. GTDB lineage: Bacteria > Pseudomonadota > Alphaproteobacteria > Rhizobiales > Beijerinckiaceae > Terripilifer. The sequence goes on along the minus strand of JAQGKN010000336.1, from coordinate 1,191 downwards.
ACGCGAGATGCGTCCCGAAAGCGCGCGAAACCGTTTTGGTTGGTCCGGGAAAATTGGCCGCGGCCCGCTCTCGCAGAGGGATCGTTCGATGCCCTCGGTGCGTTACCAAAAAGCGCCTTTCTGGCGTACGGCTCCCGGCCTCACCAACCGAAGGATCTGCTGATGATCAGGCAAATTGCGACCCATGCCCGCGCCTTCAGCCTGGCTAGTGCTGCCGTTCTGGGCCTCGCCAGCCAGGCTCAGGCCGGATGGCAGCTCACCTTCGGCGATGAATTCAACGGCGGGTCGCTGGATCAGAGCAAGTGGCGCCTGTCTGATAAATGGGGCAACCAGACACTGGCAGGCAATGGCGAGAAGCAATGTTACCTGCCCGACGCGGTAGCCCAAGCCGATGGCAAGCTCGTCATCACAGCCCGCAAGCAGACGACTCCCGCCGCACAATGCAAGGGCGCCAAGGAGGATATGACATACGCCTCGGGCGAGATCACGACCAGCGGATGCAATCAGTGGGAAAGCGGCCCGCAATGCCGCAGGCTCAAGAGCTTCGGGCAGGCTTATGGCTATTTCGAAATGCGGGCGAAATTTGCGAAGGGGAAGGGATATTGGCCGGCGTTCTGGCTGATGCCGACCGATGGCAGCTGGCCGCCGGAAATCGACGTCGTGGAGGCGCTCGGCCACGAGCCCTCCAAAGTCTACAACACCTACCACTTCAACAATGCGGGCGGAGCACACCAGCAGGACGGACAGGCCTTCGATGGGCAGGATTTTACCGCCAGCTTCAATACATACGGACTAGATTGGAAGCCTGGCCTGATGGTCTGGTACGTCAACGGCAAAGAGGTGTTTCGCCATGCCGGAGCGGACGTTACATCCAAGCCAATGTACTTGCTCCTGAACCTCGCTATTGGTGGTAACTGGCCAGGCAACCCCGACGCGTCAACCACCTTTCCGGGAACTATGGAAGTTGATTACGTGCGCGTGTATCGCCGCGTCGAGGACGGCAAGCCCGATGACAAACCGCCGACGGCCGAGAACGCGGCATCCATCAAGTGAGCGCGTGATGCTGCACTAAGAACGCTTCGTAAATCGCGGGTCGCAGGCAAAAGTCGCGGCCGCACCAGCTGTGAGAATGAACTGGAACGGGGTGTTCCCGAAAATGGGGTTCTCCGACATGGAGAGCATCGTGACCCA
>JAQGKN010000312.1 GCA_028290085.1 Hyphomicrobiales bacterium | reverse complement strand
TCAGAAATTTCCGTCGAAGAATGACCGGCCGATGAAATCCGGGCCTTTTTCAGCAGCCTGCTAGTGCGCATGTCAGTAACGCTTTTTATAGCACCTGCAACGCCAGTTTTGGAATCATATATCGCTGAATCATAGTAGCTTAAAGGAGTATCCGAATAATGATTTACCTCGCTTAAATAGCAGCAGAGCTCGTAGAGCTGCGCCTTATCGAAGGTCGCGTAGAATCCCGAGTAGTTCCGCATGAACCGATCGACATCATATTGCATATTTCCGATATCAGATTTACCGACACCGGCCGCAGAGGGCTTCGCGGCTGCCGCTTTTGCCAGCGAGGCTGCGAAGGCTCCTTCAGCGCTTGCGATTTCAGGTAAAACAAAACTCGTCTGGCTGGGTGCAATCGTCATAATGGTCACCGTTGAAAAATTTACGTTAGGTTAACCATTACCTTTTTACGCAGAAGCTCCGGCCTGTCTACTCCGTGATCCAATCCGAGCATTTCAGCGCTTCGGTGCCTGCACCCCACGGCATGATCGGCACGGTCGAGGTCGAATTCTTCGGCGAGCCCTCGATGAGCTTGTCCGAATAGACCATGTAGACGAGCACGTTGCGCTTGGGATCGCAGCCGCGCACGATCTGCATCTTCTTGAACAGGAGCGAGCGCCGCTCGCGAATCATGACGTCGCCCTGCTCGGTCTTTTCCTTGAAGCGGATCGGTCCGTACTGGCGGCAGGCCAGCGAGACGTCCGAGACCTCTTCGGCCAGACCGAACGCGCCCGCGACGCCCCCCTTTTCCGGCACGGTGTAATAGCAGGCCACCCCCTCGACCATCGGATCGTCGACAGCATAGGTCGCGAGCTTGTCGTTGGGCGTGAGCCATTTGAAGACTGTCGACTTACGAAAGATCAGATCGGGCCCATCAGCCAGAGCCGGCCCGGCAGCAAGCGAGCCCAGGCAGAGACAGGTGCCGAGTAGCGCGGCCAGGCTCTTCAATCGCATCATAATGGTGTCCTTTCATTGCCACGGTCATATGGGCCCGACCGGGAGTGTACGAAAGATGCGCTCGCGCCGAGAAGCCACGAAATCTGCCATGATGCCGCCCATAAGCGCGCGCAGATGGAGCCGGCTGGCGTGCATTTATGGGCACAGCAGTCACGACTCAGCTATAACGCTCACCGTCAGATCCGCCGTAGCCACCACCGAGAGGATTTCATGAAGCGGAGCAGAGATCCGGCCTTTCAGGGGGCCTCGGGGTCGAAACGCTTTAGCCGGATTGTATCCAGCTTCGTTTTCGTAGCTGCCATGGCTGCGACGCTTGGCACGGCGGCGGCTCAGGCCGTAGATTGCGGTCGGCTGCAGGCGCAGATCGCATCGCTCGGTCGGGGCGGCGGGGGCGATCCGGCGCGTGTTCAGCAGTTCCAGCGGGCCGCGCAAAGCCAGCAGGCCGAACTCGACCGCACTGTCAGCTATTCGCGCTCGATCGGCTGTGGCCGCCGTCAGTTTCTCTTCTTCGGCGATGCCGCACCCCCGCAATGCGGCGGGCTTGAGCAACAGATCTCGCGCATGCAGGTCAATCTCGATCAGCTGCGCGGACAGATGCAGCGTGCCAGCGGCAGCGACGATGCCCAACGCCGCGATCTGACGGCTCGCTTCGACGCCTATTGCCGAGGTGGCCAGCCCCAGCAGCAGGCAGGGCGCGGGCTGTTCGACACATTGTTTGGCGGTGGCAACTCGACGCGCGATGTGCCCCTCGAAGATCCCTCGGAGATGCCGCCCGAGGATACGGCGCCGCGCGGCGGTTCGCTCGCCATCTGCGTCAAGACATGCGACGGTAGCTTTTTCCCGGTCTCCTATTCAGCCAACCGCGCCCGCATGGGCGAACTCGGCGACCTCTGCCATGCGCTTTGCCCGAACGCGGAGACGCAGGTGTTCACGATGAGCCTCGGGCGAGACGTCGAGCAATCCGTCTCGGCGGACGGGCGTCCTTACGCCTCGCTGGCCAATGCCGGGCGATTCCGCACGAAATACGACTCGACCTGCACCTGCAAGGCGGCGAACCAGAGCTGGGTGGAAGCACTCAGCAATGCCGAGAAGCTGCTCGGACGAGACAGCCGCCGCGACCAGATCGTGACGCCCGAACGCGCTGCAGAATTGTCGCGTCCGCAGGCGCCCGCCCCGGCCAAAGTCGCGGGCAAGGTTGACCCACGCAAGGCACCCAAAATCGACGAGAGCGCGGCTGAAGAAGCGGCGGGCGCGCAGGCACCTACCGCGTCCAAGGAATCGGCCGGCATCGCCATCGGCCGCACGACGTCGAGCTCGAACTTCTCGCTCGGCGACGGTGCGACCCGCGAAACGACTGGACCCGACGGCGCTAGGAAGAAGGTGCGGACAGTCGGGCCTCTGCTCTGATCCGGCCGATCAGCGGCAGCAGCTGGGCCAGTTCAGGCCCCTGCTCGCGGCCGGTCAGGGCAAGCCGTAGCGGGTGGAACAGGGCCTTTCCCTTGCGCCCCGTCGCGGCCTTCACCGCTTGCGACCAGACACTCCAGGTCGAGGCATCCCAGGGCTCTTCCGGCAGCAGGCTCGCTGCCTGCGCGCAGAAAGCCTGATCCTCGATCACCGTTACGATCTCGCCTTCAACGACGCGCCACCAATCGAGCACATCG
>JAQGKN010000289.1 GCA_028290085.1 Hyphomicrobiales bacterium | reverse complement strand
GAACTTGCCGGGCGCGGGCAGCCTCGTGGCCGCCAATCACCTTTACAATTCGGCGCCGAAGGACGGCACGATCTTAGGCGCGGTGTCGCAAGGCATTCCGCTGCAGGCACGTCTGGGACATCCGCAGGCGCGTTACAATCCTTCGAAGTTCAACTGGATCGGACGTATCGCGCCATCGTCCAATGTAACGATGGTTTGGCACACCTCGAGTGCGAAGACGATCGACGATGCTTTCCGCAACGAGATCACGCTGGGCGGTACAGGTGCCGGGTCGACGGTTGCACTCTACCCGTCGGTCATGAACGAGATCATGAAGACCAAATTCAAGATCGTCATGGGCTACAAGGGTTCGCCTGAAGCCATGCTCGCCATGCAACGCGGCGAAGTCGAAGGGCATTCCACGACGTGGGAGGTTGTGAAAGCCGTCAACCCCAACTGGCTGAAGGAAGGGAAGATCCGCATTCTCGTGCAGCACGGACTCACCCGGCATCCGGACCTGCCGGATGTACCGACGTCCGTCGAGCTGACGAAGAACAAGGCGGACGAAGCGCTCATGCGAACGATCATGAGCGCCGCCGAGGTGGGAAAATCCTACTTCACGACGCCGGGCGTGCCCGCGGAGCGCGTCACCGCGCTGCGCCGCGCCTTCGACGACATGATCAAGGACCCGCAATTTATCGACCCCATCGCGAAGGTGAATGGCGAGATAGCTCCGCTGAAAGGCGAGGATGTGCAGAATCTGATCGGCGAACTCGACACGCTGTCGCCGGAACTGATCGAGCGCGTCAAGTCTGTTTACAAGGAACAATAGGGGCCGCTCATGTTCTACGATGCGCTTGAGAACCGGCACGGCCTACGACACGATCCCTTCAAGGCACTCGTCTCGCCGCGTCCTATCGGCTGGGTTTCGACGCTCGCGCGCAACGGTGTCGCCAATCTCGCGCCCTATAGTTTCTTCGCCGCTGTGGCGGAGAAGCCCGCTTATGTGATGTTCGCGGCGAGCGGCACCAAGGACAGCCGACGCAATGCCGAGGAGACGGGCGAATTTGTCTGCAGCGTCGCGACCTATGATCTGCGTGATAAAATGAATCTGACGGCTGCGCGGCTTGCTCCCGACCAGAGCGAATTCGATCATGCTGGGCTGATGCGCGCGCCTTCGCATTTCGTTGCGCCGCCGCGCGTGGCGGAAAGCCCGGCATCGCTGGAGTGCCGATACTGGAAGACAATCGAGTTTCCACCCTCCGGCCCGGATTCAAAACCGCACGCAGCGATTTTCGGGCTCGTGGTCGGCATTCACATCGATGACAGCGTGATCCGCGATGGGCTCGTGATCACCGATCTGATGCGCCCCATCGCTCGGCTCGGTTATCGCGAATACGCTGTGGTTTCGGCCGCCAATATGTTTTCCATGGCATCGCCAGCGTGAGTTGCGCATGACTTGTGCATAAGCGCCTTCACTGCGGAGATCGAATGATGAACATACATCGTCTCTATGCTTTTGCCGGGCTCGTTCTGGCCACGTTGTCGACGCCCGCTGGGGCGGCCGATGTAGTTCATATCGGCATTCTCAACACCAGCGGCGATTTCGCGGTGCACATCGCCGATGCGAAGGGCTATTTCGCGCAGGAGGGAATCCAGGCCGATCTCATTCCCTTCGATGCCTCGGCGAAGATGATTCCTTCGTTGGGAACCGGCGATCTGGACGTGGGCGGCGGTGCGACGGCTGCGAGTTTCTTCAATGCCATCGATCGCAAGATCGGCGTGCGGATCGTGGCCGACAAGGGGCGCACGGAGCCTGGCTATATCTATCAGAGCGTGATGATCCGCACCGATCTCATCAAGAGCGGCCGATTCAAATCCTTTGCCGATCTCAAAGGACTGAAATTCGCGCAGGGCGCGGCAGGTGTCGGACCGTGGTCCGTCCTCAACGAGGCGGCCAAGAAGGGCGGCGTGAAATATTCCGATATCGAGAAGGTCTATCTGGCGTTCCCGCAGCAGGTCGCAGCTTTGCAGAGCGGAGCTATCGATGGCTCCATCATGAACGAGCCGTACAAGACGATTGTCGCGGCGCAGGGATTGGCCGTCGACTTTTCACCGACGGAAGACTTTTTCTCGACCTATGAATTGTCACTGCTGCTCTTCGGCGAGAAATTCGCGACGGAGCGAAAGGAGGTCGCGCATCGTTTCATGCGCGCGTTCCTGCTCGGCACGCGCGATTACAACGATGCGCTGTCCAAGGGTAGGTGGCGCACCGACGGCGGCGCGGACGAGGTGATCCGCATCTTTTCCAGCCGCACGAAAACGCCCGAAGACCTGTTGCACAAGATCACGCCGCAAGCCGCTGATCCCGATGGAAAAGTCGCGCTGGACAGCGTGCGCCGCGACCTCGCTTTTTTTCAGGAGCAGGGCGACGTCACCAACAAAGCCCTCAAGGTCGAGGATTGCATCGATCTGAGCTTTGCCGAGGCGGCTGCAAAGTCGCTAGGCCCTTACACGCGCAAGCCGTAAGCCGCTTTTCTCTAGTGCCCCTCGGCCATCGTGGCTTTGAAGGACGGCACATGGGCGGCGAACGCATCGAGCCAGTCGACGAGAGCGGGCTGCGTCGCCCGCCAATCAACCTGTTTGCGCCAATCGAGATAGCCGAGCGCGCAGGCGATGGCGATGGACCCGACCGTGGGACGAGCGGGGTCCGGAGCTGCCCGGGTGAGATCGAGCAGGGCACGTTCGATTTTGCCGCGCTGATGATCGACCCAAGGCTCGTAGCAGAATTGCG
>JAQGKN010000270.1 GCA_028290085.1 Hyphomicrobiales bacterium | reverse complement strand
GGCAATTGGGCCACTTCCATCGCGGGCGGATCGCAATTTGGATACACGCTGCTCAGTGTCATCCTGCTTTCGAACCTGATGGCCATCTTGCTTCAGGCCTTGGCGGCCCGGCTTGGCATCGCGACCGGTCGCGATCTCGCACAGGCCTGCCGCGTGCACTATCCCAGGCCCGTCTGTCTGGTGCTCTTCGCGGCATGCGAACTGGCCATCATCGCCTGCGACCTCGCCGAGGTCATCGGCACCGCTATCGCCCTGAAGCTGCTCTTCGGCATCCCGCTCATCTGGGGCTGCATCATCACAGCCCTCGACGCGTTTTTAGTGCTGATGCTGATGCAGAAAGGTTTTCGCTGGCTCGAAGCCTTCATTATCGTGCTGATCCTGACGATCACCACCTGCTTCGTCTTCGAGATCGCCTTTTCGGCCCCCTCAGCGGCGGAGATCGGCAGCAGCCTCCTGCGCAGTGGCGACCTCCTGCGCAATCCCGCCATGCTCTACATCGCCATCGGCATCATCGGCGCAACCGTGATGCCGCATAATCTCTATCTGCACTCCTCCATCGTCCAGACCCGCGCGTTCGAGCGCAATGAGACCGGACGGCGGGAAGCCATTCGCTGGGCCACATTGGATTCGACCCTCGCGCTCACACTGGCCCTCTTCGTAAATGGCGCGATCCTCGTCCTGGCAGCGAGCGTTTTCCACAAGAGCGGACGCACGGACGTCGTCGATATCGAGCAGGCCTATGAATTGCTGGCGCCAGTGCTGGGCATCGGGCTTGCGGCGACATTGTTTGGCGTCGCCCTGCTCGCCTCGGGCCTGAATTCGACGGTCACCGGCACGCTTGCGGGCCAGATCGTCATGGAAGGCTTTCTCGATCTGCGATTGCGGCCTTGGGCCCAGCGTCTGCTCACGCGCGGTATCGCCATCGTACCCGTCATCATCGTCAGCGCGCTCTACGGAGACGAGGGCACGACCCGCCTGCTCGTGTTGAGCCAGGTTGTCCTGTCGATGCAACTGCCCTTCGCGATCATCCCGCTCGTGCAGTTCGTCTCGAGCCGGAAGATCATGGGCGTCTTCGCGATCTCGCGCGCCCACGCCCTCCTCGCCTGGGCTGTCGCAGCGCTGATCGTCGTGCTGAATGTCAAGCTGCTCTACGACACACTCTTCAGCTGAAACCGCGCAAAAAAGAGCCCCATGGAAGACCATGGGGCTCATGAATTTGTGCCGGAATGAAAGCCGCCGATCGCTCAGGCGGTGATGCGCTCTTCCGCATCACTGGGCTCGCGCAGCACATAGCCGCGGCCCCAGACGGTTTCGATGTAGTTGCGGCCATGGCTCGCATTGGCGAGCTTCTTGCGCAATTTGCAGATGAACACGTCGATGATCTTGAGTTCCGGCTCGTCCATGCCACCGTAGAGATGGTTGAGAAACATTTCCTTGGTCAGGGTCGTGCCCTTACGCAAGGAGAGCAGCTCGAGCATCTGATATTCCTTGCCGGTCAGATGCACGCGGGAGCCGGAGACCTCGACCGTCTTCTGGTCGAGATTGACGATGAGATCGCCCGTGGTGATGACCGACTGGGCATGACCCTTCGAGCGGCGCACGATCGCATGAATGCGGGCAACCAGCTCGTCCTTGTGGAAAGGCTTGGTCAGATAATCGTCGGCGCCGAAGCCGAGACCCTTCACCTTGTCCTCGATACCGGCAAGGCCGGACAGGATCAGGATGGGGGTCTTCACCTTCGCGACGCGCAAAGTGCGGAGCACTTCATAGCCGGACATGTCGGGCAGGTTCAGATCGAGCAGAATGATGTCGTAATCATAGAGCTTGCCGAGATCGATCCCCTCTTCGCCGAGGTCGGTCGTGTAAACGTTGAAATTCTCAGACTTGAGCATCAACTCGATGCTCTGCGCGGTCGCGCTGTCGTCTTCGATCAAAAGTACGCGCATGTGAGGTCCCCACCCTTGCCCCCGAAGGTTCGCGGTCAACGCGAACACATCGGCAGCGCGGCTTCCATGTCGGGCGAATGCCCGTCCAAATTCCGGCTCATAATCCTTAACGGGAAATGGTTAACAAACAATGATTCCCGATGACAAGCGCGACGTGCGGTTTTGACTGAAACCAGCACAAATCATTGAAACATCTCGCGATTGAAGAGAAACCAAAGTTCATAAACCAGTTTAACCATTGTCGTTAAACGACTCTCCCGACTCAACACTCGAAACTGCCGGCCTGGAGCGTGCTCCACATGGCCTTTCGAGACCGATTGTTAATAACGGCGGTTAACATCGAGTTTACGAAACACACTTGGGTACACCGAATCACTCTAGCGGCACGAATACCACACGAGGGCGCCGCCGCGTCGAGGCCACGGCTTTTTGTGCTTGTGTGCGATAACGGTAACCAACCAGCAACTTTGCCGGTTCATGGTGAACGTGTCTCGCGGAGCTGAATGGTCCGGGCGCGAACGCCGCCCGCACCTGTGTTTCAACCTGCGTCTCGGAGTATCGAGTAATGAAGTCGCGGGATACCCTTATCCGGCTCAAACGGTTCCAGGTTGAAGAAAAGCGTCGGCGTGTTGCCCAGATCGAAGCCATGATTGCGGAGTTTTCCCGCATGGCGACCGACCTGGACCGCGAGATCGCTATGGAGGAAAGCCGGTCAGGTGTGACCGACCCAGCCCATTTCGCTTATTCGACCTACGCTCGCGCGGCTCGCAGCCGTCGAGACAACCTCCACCAATCGGCGGGAGAACTCCGCGGCCAGCTTGAGGAGGCGAAAGCCCTGCTCGAGGACGCCACGGCCGAATTCGCCAAGGTGCAATCTCTGGACGTTCGCGACAAGGCCTCGGACATCGTCCGGGACCGGGGCGAAATGGGTCTCGGAAACCTGCGTACTGCGCGGGCCTGAGGCAACGTCCTTGTCGGTCTACAGCAAACGCCGTCCCGGTTCGGGGCGGCGTTTTCGCGCGTTTGCGGCAAAGCTGAAGTGGAGCGCTTGCGCGAGGGGCCCGCCTCATGGCACGGAAGATCGGTCCATTTCTGGAACCGCATCCCGCGATCCATCCGCACCGCCCGCTCGAGCCGCGAGACCTCCATCAGATGAAGCGTGTCCTCGATTTCTTCTGGCCGGCCCTTGGCCTTGTAGCAGTCGTCTGGTCGGTGCGGCTGCTGTACCAGAAGCTGCTGCTGGAAGCCTCGGTCGACGACAACGTCCGCCGCCTTCTCGATCAGGGCGGACTGTGGAGCGACGTCAAGATTGTCGCCACCGTCATCGGCCACAAGCTCGCGATCATCCCGGCGGAGGGCTATCTGCTCGCTGGCGTCTCGACGCTCGTCGCCTATGCGGCCCTCGCCTGGTACGATCGCATCGCACTCATCCATTTGCACCGTGAGAGGGGAATTTCGTGGGTATATATCGCGGCATGTTCCTTCGTGACCTACGCGCTCTCGCATAACATCGGAGCAACCGTCTTCTCGGGTGGCATGGTACGCTACCGCGCCTACACGGCCAAAGGCCTGAGCGCGGCTGAGGTCGCCATCCTCGTTGCACTCTGCTCCTACACCTTCGCTTTCGGAACAATCCTCTTGCTGGGTTTCGTCCTGATCGGCGAACCGCAGATCCTGGCGCCGCTGCGCCAGCTTTCGCCCTATTTTGCCGTAAGTGAGGGTGTCGCGCGCAGCATCGGCTTTTCACTGCTGGGCTTCTGCGCGCTTTATACGATCGGCGCCTGGTTGCGACTGCCACCGCTGCGGTTCCGGTCGTTCGAGCTGAAATATCCCCGCCTGCCCATCGTGCTGCGCCAATACGCAGCTGCTCCACTTGAGCTGATGGGGGCCGCCGGCATCATCTATTTCGCGCTGCCGGCCGATGGAAATCCCGGTTTCTTCATCGTGCTCGGCGCCTTCTTGCTCTCCTTTTCAGCCGGCCTCCTGTCTCAGGTGCCTGGCGGCGTCGGTGTCATGGAGGCCGTGTTCCTGGCGATCATGCCGGGGATGCCCGCGACCTCGGTCTTTGCAGCCCTGCTCGTCTGGCGTCTGTTCTACCTGATCGCACCGCTCGCCTTCTCGATCCCCGTCATCCTGCTTTTCGAGCGCGCGCAGCTGGCCCATGCAGCGCATCGGGCACACGAAAAGCCTGCGCCCAAAACAGAAACGCCGGCCCAATAGGCCGGCGTTGCTTGGTATTACGCTGAAAAGCTTTGATTACTGACGGTACTGCTGGATCCGCGTGGTGCGCAGTCCTGCAAGGCCGTGCTGGTCGATAGACATCTGCCAGCTGAGGAACTCGTCGACCGTCAGCGTATAGCGGCTGCACGCCTCCTCGAGGGACAGCAGCCCTCCCCGCACCGCGGCGACGACCTCGGCCTT
>JAQGKN010000246.1 GCA_028290085.1 Hyphomicrobiales bacterium | reverse complement strand
GTGCTCAATGCGCACCATGACATGGTGAACTTCAAACTCCCCGAGGTTGCCGGAGGCACGTCCTGGATCCGGCTCATCGACACGAATATGCCGAAGGCCGAGGAAGACGAATCCTTCGCATTTGGGGTCGAATATGCCGTGACCGGTCGTTCCTTGCTGCTTTTTGAAGTGCGGTCCAAGCGTAATTACGTCACCTGAAAATCCTCTAGATGCGCGCCATCCGCGCGCGCATCCACGTTTCTTACGGCACAGCTTGCTGGCGTCGGGAACTCGACATTATATGGCGCGTTAAGACAAGCAAAGCTTGCTCCGGCCCCCCGTTTGTGGCCCGTGATGTGCGGAGATCGAATTGGCAGGGTTGGCTCACGCGAAGGCCCAAGGTGCAGTGCGCATTCTTTGGGGGCTTCTGGTCGCTTCTATCCTGATCCCTTCCGCGCTCCTCGCAGTTGCTGCTTGGCAAAGTCGCGCTCAAGCTTTGGCCGACGCGCGATTGTCCGCACAGCGCACCACGCAGACTTTGCTCGCGCAGGTGCAAAACGTTTTTGAGACCTATGAATTGGTCATGGATCGCGTCGAAGACCGCATCGCGCGCTTAACCGACGAGGATGTCCACGCATCGCAAACCTTGCATCGAACTCTCCAGAACATCGTCCGCTCGTATGAGCAGATTGGTTCACTCTGGGTGCTCGATGCGAATGGACGCGCGCTGAACAACAGTCTCTGGTTCCCGGCTCCGCAATCCGATCTTGCCGATTTCGATTTCATGCAAGTCTTCAAAGGAGGCCAGCGGGGCACTTTTATCAGTCACCCGGGCAACGGCCGGATTACTGGACGGTCGCTCATAAACGTGTCGCGCCCAGTCATCGGCAGTGACGGGCAATTGCGGGGCGTCATCGTCGTCTCTGCCTATCCCGGTTATTTCCGTGATCACTTTGCACGCGCGGCGCCCGCGCTGAATTATTCCGCTGCTATTGTTCGGAGTGATGGCGTTTTTCTTGCCCGCGATGCGAGTGCTGGACCGCCGGTCGATGGGCAGCATGCCAGCGGCGCCTTCATGCAGGCTGTACAAAATTCCACAGATGGACAGTATACATCTGTCTCTACCATCGACGGCGTGCAGCGTGTCGTGTCGTACCGCAAGCTCGCGAAGTATCCAGTCTACGTGATATTCGGTCTGGGCACTGACTCTGTCTTTGCAACGTGGCAGAGACAGTCAGTTCTCTTCGCAGCTTTTGCGATTGCCGCCATGTTCGGTCTTGCTTCGATGACCTACTTCGCTCTCGCGCGCACCCGCCGCGCCCGGCAAGCTGTTCACGGATTGATGGAAGAAACGTTCCTGCGCAAGCAGACCGAGGCCAAGCTGGTGACGGCCCAACGCATGGAGGCCTTGGGTCAGTTGACGGGCGGCATTGCGCATGACTTCAACAATCTTCTCACGGTCGTCATGGGCAATCTCGATTTGCTACGACGCGCCAAGGAGGACCGGCGCGCCCGGCTGATCGACAACGGTCTGCACGCCGTGGAACAGGGGCGCAGGCTCACGCAGCAATTGCTGGCCTTTGGCCGCCGTCAAAACCTGCGACCGGAAATCGTGGATGTGAATCGTTTGATTGCGGGGATGGGCGACATGCTGACCCAGTCATTGCGCGGCGATATCAAGCTTGAACTCGATCTGGCCACGGAGATCTGGCCGGTGGAGGTCGATCCCGTGCAGTTGCAAACCACGCTCATCAACCTTGCAGTAAATGCGCGCGACGCCATGCCGCGTGGTGGTAAATTCGTTGTGCGCACATCGCCGAGTGTGCTCGCCAACGGCCAAGGCGTGTCGATCGCCGTTTCCGACAGCGGCGAGGGCATGAGCCCTGACGTGCTGGAGCGTGCGTTCGAGCCGTTTTTCACGACGAAGGACATCGGCCGAGGGACAGGGCTCGGTCTCTCGCAGGTGTTCGGCTTCATCGAGCAATCAGGGGGCACGATCGACATTTCCAGCGAGGTCGGCCGTGGCACGAGCGTCACGCTTGTGTTTCCGCGCGCCCATCGTCATCCAGTGGCGCACCTTTCGAACGTAGCCCCCTTCACGGCGCCGCGTGTTGCCTGCCGTCTGCTGCTCGTTGAGGACAATGCTCAGGTTCGAGAGCTCGCACGTGCCATTCTTGTCGAGGAGGGGCATGCCGTGATCGAAGCGGGACAGGCCGATCAGGCGCTCGAAATTCTCAAGCAGGACGAACGGATCGACCTCGTTCTGTCGGACCTGGTGATGCCCGGCGACTTGAATGGTCTCGATCTCGCGCGGATTGTTCGAGAGCAGTGGCCTCGCACACCCGTCGTGCTCGCCAGTGGCTATAGCGAGGCTGCAGCCAAAGTGGTGGCGGAGGGTTTCGTGCTGATTGCCAAGCCTTACAGGCCGGACATTCTGACGCTGACGGTTGCGCAGGTGCTTTCCGAAGCGCGTCCAGCCGAACGCGACAACGTCATATCACTCTCGCCCCGCTAAAAATTGCG
>JAQGKN010000187.1 GCA_028290085.1 Hyphomicrobiales bacterium | reverse complement strand
CTTGTCCTGTTCGCGCGACGCCGAGATCTGCGTGTCGTAGCGAATGCCCTCCTGGTAGGGCTTGTCGTCCTCAAGGCCGCTGAAGGTCATGATGGCGGCGCGGGCCATGTAAAAATTGACGCTGAAGACCGTGCCGAAGAACAGCACGAAGTAGAGCAAAACAAGGCGGCCCGTGAGAACGAAGCCGGTGACTTTGGGTGTTAAGTTGGGCGTGTCGGTCATGGGTCTGTCCTTACGGCATCATGAAGTGGTCTTTGGCCTTTACGGTCTCGCCGGTGACGAGGTCACCCAGCGAAAATGTCAGGTCGTGCCGGTCGTGATCGTCGTTGCCCTTGCCCGCCGCAGGACGCGGGCGCGTGACGAAAACGCGGCTTTCAAGCGTCTGATCAGGGCCGACGGTCAGAACAGGCCAGCCGTTGGGGCCTTTTTCGGCGCCGATAGCCTCGACCTGCGTGGGCTCGTAGTCGTCCACCCGCACTTCGAAGCGGCGCGGATCGGTCTGCTTGTTGGCGATGCGGATCGTATAGGCATTGCGGATCGATCCATCCGACAGCCGCGTGAATAGCGGATTACGGTCGTGCATGACCGAAATTCCTGAATCCATGCGCGTCGCAAGCGTGAAAGCCATGATGCCGCCCACAACGCCGATGATTGCTGCATAAAGGATGGTGCGCGGACGCAGGATGCGCGCCGCCAGCGGCGGCTTTCCCGCTTCCCGCAGTTTTACGTTGATGTCCGTATCGTAAGCGATAAGCCCTGTCGGTTTACCGACCTTGGTCATCACATTATCGCAGGCATCGATGCACAGGCCGCACTGAATGCAATCGATCTGCAGGCCCTCGCGAATATCAACCCCTGTCGGGCATACGACCACGCATTGGTTGCAGTCCACGCAATCACCGGCGGGGCTGCCGCTCGCCAGCAAGGCGGCGTTCTTCTTCACGGATCCGCGCGGTTCACCGCGATCGTAGCGATAGGTGACGTTGAGTGCGTATTCATCGGTCAACGCGGCCTGGATGCGCGGCCACGGGCACATGTAGGTGCAGACCTGCTCGCGCATGAAGCCAGCGAAGAAGTAGGTCATGAAGGTCAGGATCGCGATCCAGATATAGGCCATCGCCGGCCCCTGGAACGTCGCGAGATTATAGACCAGCGTCGGTGCATCGGCGAAATAGAGCACCCAGGCGCCGCCGGTCCACCAGGCAATCATCAGCCAGGCCCAGTGCTTGATGAGCGCCTGCGCGAAGGTCTCCAGCGTCCAGCCCTTCTGGGCCTTCTGCATGCGCTCGCGGCGGTCACCCTCGATCAGCCGCTCGACTGCATAGAAGAGATCCGTCCACACGGTCTGCGGGCAGAGATAGCCGCACCAGACACGCCCCGCGACGGCGTTCATCAGGAAGAGCGCCATGGCCGCCAGGATCAGAAGACCGGTGAGGTAATAAACCTCCTGCGGCCAGATCTCGATGAAGAAGAAGTAGAAGCGGTGGTGCTCGAGATCCACGAGTACGGCCTGCGCGGGTGCGTTCGGGCCGCGGTCCCAGCGAATGAATGGCAGGATGTAGTAGATGCCGAGCGTCAGGATCAGGATCGCCCATTTGATGCGGCGAAATTTGCCGTGCACGCTCTGGGGATAAATCTTGGTGCGCGAGGAATAAAGCGGGCCTTCGGCGCCCGCTGCCTCAAGGGCAACTTCCTTGGCTTGCTGTTGTTTGACGCTCATGATTGCTTTTCAACTCCGTCGCGATTTCAAGGATCGCGATTGGAAGGCGCCGCCGCGAAACGCGGCGGCACGTCGTATTCGTGTCAGCCGCCGCTGCCGCCCAGCGTGTGGACGTACACCGCGAGTGCCTTGATGGTGCCAGCGTCGAGACGCCCGCCCCAGTTAGGCATGACGCCGCCACGGCCCTTGTTGATGCCCTCGACGACCGTCGCCTTGTCGGATCCGTAGAGCCAGATCTGATCGGTCAGATTCGGCGCTCCTATTTCCTGGATGCCCTTGCCTTCAGGGCCATGGCACGCGGCGCAATTTTCCTCGAAGACTTTGGCGCCAGTCTTGAGATCCGCCTTCGCATCGACGGCCAGGCCTGAAAGTGAACGCGCATAATCGGCGACAGCGCTGACTTCTGCCGGCTTCAGGAGACCATCCGCACCGAAGGCCGGCATGTTACCCACACGGGCCTGCGGGTCGGCAGAGCGGATACCATGGGTCAGCGTCGCGGAAATATCTTCCAGCGTGCCAGCCCACAGCCAATCGTCGTCGTTCAGGTTCGGGAACGCCTTGGCGCCGCCACCGCCTGCGCCGTGACACGGGGCGCAGTTATCGCCAAAGGCCGCCTTTCCCTGCGCACGTGCGAAGGAGAGAAGCTTCGGATCCTTTTCGATCTCGGTGAGACTTGCGGCGGCGAGAGCATTGACCATGGGAGCCCGCTGCGCCGTCAGCGCAGCCAGTTCTTCAGCCACCGCGCGACGCGCGGACCATCCGAACAAGCCTTTGGTGTAGCTGCTCACCAGCGGAACCGCCGGATACACGATCATGTAACCGAAAGCCCAGACGATGGATGCATAGAGCATATAGAGCCACCAGCGTGGCAGCGGTGTGTTGAGTTCCCGGATTCCATCCCATTCATGGCCGGTCGTCGCGGTGCCCGTGTGGGCATCGATGGGGCTCGGGTCGTGCGGCGCGATGCTCATCGATTATTCCTCGTTGAGGGGCAGACGGGAGGCTTCATCGAAGCTCTTCTGCATGGAAGGCCAAAGCGCGTAAGCGACGATCAGGGAGAAGGTGACGCAAATCGTCACCAGGCTGAGCATTTGCGCGTCGTGCATAAAGGACGAGAAAGTCATGGCTTCATCACCTCAGATTTGCCTTGTCGTCATAGATTTTGAAGTCGACCTGCGTGCCCAGCATCTGAAGATAGGCGATCAGCGCATCGGCTTCGGTGACCACGCCCTTCTCTTCGCCGTAGGCGCGCGCAGCGGCCTTCGGATAGCGCTTGACCAGAGCGGCCGCGCCGGCATCGTCATCAGCCGCCTGAGCCTTCAGATCGACATTGGCGTTTTCGATCATCTCGGACGTGTAGGGCACGCCCTCGATGGCGAGGACGCTCATGTCCTGCGAGATCCTGCTGGCCTGCAGTTCCGTCTTCGCGAGCCAGGGATAGCCCGGCATGATGGAGCCCGGCACGACATCGCGCGGGTTGTGCAGGTGGCGGCGCTGCCAGTCGTCGGAATATTTGTTTCCGACGCGGGCAAGATCAGGTCCATTGCGCTTCGATCCCCACTGGAAGGGATGGTCGTACATGCTTTCCGAGGCGAGCGAGTAATGGCCGTAACGCTCGACCTCGTCGCGGAGTGCGCGGATCATCTGCGAGTGGCAATTGTAGCAGCCCTCGCGGATGTAAATGTTGCGGCCTGCCAGTTCGAGAGGGGTGTAGGGGCGAACCCCGTCCACCTTCTCGATCGTGCTCTTCAGATAGAAGAGCGGCAGCACCTCGACCAGGCCGCCGATCGAGATCACGATCAGAACGCCCAGGATGAGGATGATCGAGTTGCGCTCGAAGATCGCGTGCTTGTTCCAGAGAGACATGATGGTGAACCTTATTCAGCCGGGACAAGAGCGGGAGCGGCACTCGTTGAAGCCTCGAGTTCCGGCGACGCAATCGTCTTGTAGACGTTCCAGCACATGATCAGCGCGCCAGCGAGGAAGAGCCCACCACCCAGTGCGCGGATGACGTAGAAGGGATGCATGGCTTCCACGGTTTCGACGAAGGAATATTCGAGGAAGCCGAGGCTCGTGTAAGCGCGCCACATCAGGCCTTGCAGGATGCCCGACACCCACATCGCCGAGATGTAGAGAACGATGCCCAGCGTCGCGATCCAGAAGTGCCACTCGACGAGCTTCAAGCTGTAGAGCCCTTTGCGATTCCACAGCCACGGCACCAGGCAGTACAGT
>JAQGKN010000176.1 GCA_028290085.1 Hyphomicrobiales bacterium | reverse complement strand
GAGATAGGCCGCCGCGAAGGCGAAGCCCGCAAGCCCGTGGTTGGGGGTCCAGAACATCAGGGTGATGTGCGAGGAATATTGGATGATGCCGCCCCAGCCATCGAGATGCGGCAATTGGGCATGGCGGCCGTCGATCAGTAAGCGCGCGAGGGCTGGCAGAATATCCATCCCGCTGAACAGCACGAAGACGGCGATGACAATGACCCGGCCCCGCCGGGTCGCTGCTTCCTGCGCCACCAGCAGAAGCACGAAGCCCAGGACGAGCGCATTCTGCAGGCCCATCGCAAGGTCGGCCGCGAAAAGCCCGAACATCTTGCCCACGAGCGCAGGCGCCAGATAGATGCCGAGCGGCGCGCGCAACATCTGCGCGCCATCGCTGAACTGGTAGGCGAAGGGCCAGGGCTGCCGAACGAGATCGACGAGGATCCCGTCCCGAATCGTCCAATCGTCCGTGCGATAGAGAATGTGTGCGCCGCCACTCAGCGCCACGACAGCCAGCGCGACGGCCATGCAAACGCCCATCAGCCGCCAATTGAGCAGAGGCGCACTCCGGAGTCCCCGGAATGCAAGTGCCAGCGCCACCAAGAGTGCAGCGGCACCCGCAAATGCGGCCAGCGGTGTCAGGAAGCCGAAATCGAAGGCCAGCAGCGGCAGTGCCAGCAGAATGGCGAGCGGCAACAGAGCGCGATGGGGGGCGGGGTGGTTCATGTCATTTGACCCCGCTATCGAGCACCGGTCCGCCGAATATGAAGGGCCGCTTGCCGTCACCCCAGCAATGGCGACCCTGCGCCTGCACCGGCTCACCGGCCGGAGGGCGGAACAGACCCGCCGGGACCGCGAAACCGGCGGGGCCGCTGAAATAGGCTGACATCGGGAGATCGCGATCGGGCCCGCTCTGCCACGCGTCCAGCAGATTGCAGGTGCTGAAGGGCGTCGCCGGATAAATCACGTTCTTCATGAGTTCGACGGCCGGGTTCAACGCGGCCAGAACCATGACGGGAATAACCCAGCGTCGTTGCGTCCCAAAGCCGGTTTCCAGCGTGCGCAGGAGTGCTTGCGCGAAGGCAATAGCCAGCACAGCCATGAGTGGAATGATGGCCCGCCGGGCAAAATCATTGCCGATTCCCAGGGAATAGAAGGGGAAAAGCACCATTGCCCCGGCAACGATCGCGAATTCCCAACGAGCCCTCGCGTTCTTCGCATAACGAATGTCCTGCCAGACAAAGACCAGTGGTGGCACGACGTCCACCAGCAGCAGGCCGCCATAAAGCGCGTAGAAGAGCGATCCGCTCATAAAGCCGCTGGGCACCTCTCCCGCGCCCCGCGTCATGAAAAGAAAGACCGGCAGGGCCGCCAGCCCCGCGAGAGCAGCGAGGGGAATCTCGCGCCATGGAAACGGACCGTGGCGCAGCGCGCAGACGGCGGCGAAAAGCAGCAGGAGCAGGGCGCCCATCGCTGCAAGCGGCGACCAGAACAGCGCCAGGGCGAAGAACAGCCCGAGATGGCCGAGCCGCAAGGCTCCGCGCCGCCATGCCACATAGGCGGCGGCGAAGGACCAGCCAGCCAGCGCATGGTTGGGAACCCAGAAGAGCAGGGTCATATGCGCGGAATATTCGAGGCCCGACCATGAATCGGGATGGGGGTTGAACGTGTCGCCGCGGATCAATTGCCCCAGCGTCGGGACGATATCCAGCCCGGCGAAAAGCACGAAAACAGCCAGAATGATCATCTGGCCACGCCGCGCGCCTGCCTCTCTGGCAAAAATATAGAGAACGAGGCCCGTGATCGTGCCGTTCTGCGCAAGCATTGCGAGGTCTGCGGCCATCAGTCCGAAGAGCTTGCCAACCGCTGCGGGTGCGAGATAAAGCCCGAGCGGCGCCCGCAACATCTGAAGTTTCCCATCGACCTCATAGGCATAGGGCCAGGGCTGTCGGGCCAAATCGGCCAGAAGACCGTCGCGGATCGTCCAGTCATCGGTCTGATAAAAGAAATGCCCCGCGCCGCTGATCAGAATAAGCAACAGCCCAAGCGCAAGACAGGGCGCCATGAGGCGCCAGTCGATGGGCGGCGCCGCGCTAACGCCACGCATGGCCACGATTAGCGCCGCGATCAGCAGGCCCGCGCTCGCAAGCCCCGGACCCGTGTTCAGAAAACCCGCATCGAAGGCCAGCAGCGGGAGCGCCAAAATGATGGCAAGAGGCAGGAAAGCGCGCTCGTTCATGAAAAATCCCCTCGCGGCGCTTTCGCTGCGAGCAAGGTCCCTAAAAGAAAACATTAAGCCCGCCAATTTTACACTGATTCGTGTGCGAGCCGTTACCGGGCCCTGAGGGCAGGGCGATTGAACGCAATTCCGTGCGCGCATGTCGCAGGTGTTGAAAATCCGTACGTACCTAACCATTTCATGTTGCGAAGAGATGGGAGGCGCCTTTGAGGCCTCACCATAGGGACGTAAGATCGACAATGGCGCGAATCGTGCTTTCTGGTGATTGGACGTCTCGCCCGGCAGCTGGCCTCAGGGCAGTTGGCGGGCAGATCCCGAATAGGAAAAGCGAATGACAACTCAGAAGCGTGTGCTTGCAAAGCCCGGCATCATCGAAAGCTACCCGGTCCTGCCGCTACGTGACATCGTCGTTTTCCCGCACATGATCGTTCCCCTGTTCGTGGGCCGCGAAAAGTCTATTCGCGCTCTTGAAGAGGTGATGAAGGCCGACAAACACATCCTGCTCGCCACGCAGATGAATGCGGCCGACGACGATCCGGCAACGGATGCGATCTTCACGACCGGCACTCTGGCCTCCGTGCTGCAGCTGCTCAAGCTCCCCGACGGCACCGTGAAGGTGCTCGTTGAAGGCGCAGCGCGTGCGCAGGTGCGCAAATATACGCGCACCGATGATTACTACGAGGCCGACGCCGAGGTGATCGCGGAAGAAATGCCCGACAAGGTCGAGGTCGAAGCGCTGTCGCGTTCGGTCGTGGCCGAGTTCGAGGGCTACGTGAAGCTCAACAAGAAGGTCTCGCCCGAGGTTGTGACGGCGGTCACCCAGATCGATGACTTCGCCAAGCTCGCCGATACCGTGGCGTCGCACCTGTCGATCAAGATCGCCGACAAGCAGGCGATTCTGGAGATGGCCTCGGTCGCCAAGCGTCTCGAGAAATGCCTCGCCCTGATGGAGAGTGAAATCTCCGTGCTGCAGGTCGAGAAGCGCATCCGCACGCGCGTCAAGCGCCAGATGGAGAAGACCCAGCGCGAGTATTATCTCAACGAGCAGATGAAGGCGATCCAGAAGGAACTCGGCGACGAGGACGGCAAGGACGATCTCGCCGAAATCGAGGAGCGCATCAAGGCTACCAAGCTCTCGAAAGAGGCGCGCGACAAGGCGAATGGCGAGCTGAAGAAGCTCCGCCAGATGTCGCCCATGTCGGCGGAAGCGACGGTCGTGCGCAACTACCTCGATTGGCTCCTGTCGATTCCGTGGGGCAAGCGCTCCAAGGTGAAGAAGGATCTCGGCCTCGCAGAAGATGTGCTGAACCTCGATCACTACGGGCTCGACAAGGTCAAGGAGCGCATCCTCGAATATCTCGCGGTGCAGCAGCGTGCCAACAAGCTGACGGGTCCGATCCTGTGCCTCGTCGGACCTCCGGGTGTCGGCAAGACCTCGCTCGGCAAGTCCATCGCGAAAGCGACGGGCCGTGAGTTCGTGCGCATGTCGCTCGGCGGCGTGCGCGACGAGGCGGAGATCCGTGGGCATCGCCGGACCTATATCGGCTCCATGCCCGGCAAGATCATCCAGTCGATGCGCAAGGCCAAGACGTCCAATCCGCTCTTCCTGCTCGACGAGATCGACAAGATGGGCATGGACTTCCGGGGCGACCCGTCGTCCGCGCTGCTGGAGGTCCTGGACCCCGAGCAGAACGGCTCGTTCAGCGATCATTACCTCGAGGTCGACTACGACTTGTCGAACGTGATGTTCGTGACGACGGCCAATACGTTGAATATCCCTGCGCCCCTGATGGATCGCATGGAGATCATTCGTATCGCCGGCTACACCGAGGACGAGAAGGCTGAGATCGCGCGCAAGCACCTCATCCCCGTCGCTGTCCAGAAGCATGGACTGGCGCCGAAGGAATGGTCGATCGACGACGAAGCCTTGATGCTGATGATCCGCCGCTACACCCGCGAAGCGGGCGTGCGTAATCTCGAGCGTGAATTGTCCAACCTGGCCCGCAAGGCCGTGAAGGAGATTCTCACGACGAAGAAGAAAAAGGTGGCGGTCACCGTCGACAATATCGCGGACTATCTCGGCGTGGCGAAATATCGCTTCGGCGAGGCAGAGACGGAGGACCAGGTCGGTGCAGTCACCGGGCTGGCGTGGACTGAGGTCGGCGGCGAATTGCTGACGATCGAAGGCGTCATGATGCCGGGCAAGGGCAAGATGACGGTCACGGGCAATCTTCGCGACGTGATGAAGGAATCGATTTCGGCGGCGGCATCTTATGTCCGCTCGCGCTGCGTCGATTTCGGTATTGAGCCGCCGCTTTTCGATCGCCGCGACATCCACGTGCACGTGCCGGAAGGCGCGACGCCGAAGGATGGCCCGTCCGCGGGCGTCGCGATGGTGACGTCGATCGTCTCGACGATGACCGGCATCCCGGTGCGCCGTGATGTTGCGATGACCGGCGAGATCACGTTGCGCGGCCGCGTGCTGCCGATCGGCGGCTTGAAGGAGAAGCTGCTCGCCGCGCATCGCGGCGGCATCAAGACGGTGCTGATCCCCGAGGAGAATGCCAAGGACCTGGTGGAAATCTCCGA
>JAQGKN010000201.1 GCA_028290085.1 Hyphomicrobiales bacterium | reverse complement strand
TCTACCGCGGCAATCTTGCGAAGGGCCAGACGGGCCTTTCCGTGGCTTTCGATCTGCCGACGCAGACGGGCTACGACTCAGATCATCTGCTCGCGCGTGGCGAAGTCGGCAAGGTCGGTGTTCCCATCTGCCACCTCGGCGACATGCAGACGTTGTTCGACGGGATCCCCATCTCCGACATGAACACGTCCATGACCATCAATGCGACAGCGCCTTGGCTGATGGCTCTCTACATCGCGGCGGCCGACGTGCAGGGCGCGCCTCGCGAGGCCCTTCAAGGGACGACGCAAAACGACATCATCAAGGAATATCTATCGCGCGGTACCTATGTCTTTCCACCAGCGCCTTCGATGCGTCTGACCAAGGACATGATCCTATTCACAACAAGGCATATGCCTAAATGGAATCCGATGAATGTCTGCTCCTACCATTTGCAGGAGGCAGGGGCGACGCCGGTTCAGGAATTGAGTTTCGCATTAGCGACTGCGATCGCTGTTCTCGATACGGTGCGTGCATCCGGCGATCTGGAGCCGAAGGATCTTGGTGAGGTCGTTGGCCGCATTTCCTTCTTCGTGAATGCGGGCATGCGGTTCGTGACCGAGCTCTGCAAGATGCGTGCATTCACGGAACTCTGGGACGAGATCACGCGTGAGCGCTACGGGATCGAAGAGGAGAAGTTCCGACGGTTCCGCTATGGCGTTCAGGTCAATTCGCTTAGTCTAACCGAGCAGCAGCCGGAAAACAACGTCTATCGCATCCTGATCGAAATGCTTGCCGTGGTGTTGTCGAAAAACGCGCGCGCCAGAGCTGTCCAGCTGCCGGCATGGAACGAAGCACTCGGGCTGCCGCGCCCCTTCGATCAGCAATGGTCGCTACGCATCCAGCAAATCATGGCCTACGAGACCGACCTTCTCGAATATGGCGATCTCTTCGAAGGCAGCCACGAGGTGGAGCGCAAGGTCGAGCAGCTCAAGGTGGAGGCGCGGGCCGAGCTCGCGCTGATTGACCAGATGGGCGGTGCCGTCGTGGCCGTCGAGAGTGGCTACATGAAAACGAAGCTCGTCGAATCCAACACACAGAGGCTCGAAGGAATCGAGCGCGGTGATCAAGTTGTGATTGGCGTGAACCGCTTTCTTGAAAGTGAGCCCTCGCCTCTGACGACAGGCGACAGTGCGATCATGGTTGTGCCCGAACATGTCGAGGCGGAACAGATCGCTCGGCTGCAGGCTTGGCGCGCTGCGCGTGATCCTGCAGCGGTTGCTTCAGCGCTTGCCGGCATGCGGGCGGCGGCGGCTGAGGGGCGCAACATCATGGAGCCGTCCATCGTCGCAGCGAAGGCCGGTGTGACCACCGGTGAATGGGGTGGTGTGCTCCGAGAAACGTTCGGTGAATATCGCGCGCCGACGGGTGTGGGACGCGCGGCGCGGCAGGTGGCCGGAGAACTCGACGAGGTGCGCGCCGAGGTTGAACGTGTGTCGCAAAAGCTCGGGCGTCGCGTCACTTTCCTGATGGGCAAGCCGGGCCTTGATGGTCATTCCAACGGAGCCGAGCAGATCGCCGTGCGCGCGCGAGATTCCGGCATGGACGTCGTCTACGAGGGTATCCGTTTCACGCCCGAGGAGATCATCCGTGCGGCGCGCGACGGAAACGTGCATTGCATCGGGCTTTCGATCCTTTCGGGATCTCACGTGCCGCTTGTTCGCGATGTCATCGCGCGGATGAAGGCTGAGGGATTGGATATTCCACTGGTCGTCGGCGGGATCATCCCGCCAGACGACGAAGCACGCCTGCGCGCCGAGGGTGTCGCGGCCGTCTACACGCCCAAGGATTTCGAACTCAACACGATCATGGCCGACATCGTGCGCATCGTGGACGAGCGAACCTGACGGGCCTGCCATTGGACAGACCCGCAAGATCAGCGGTTACGGGCAGGAATGGCGCATTCCGTCGTAGCCCAGATAGGTGCCGCTCCGGGGATCGTAGGACCTGAAGCGCTGCATGCAGTAGGATTCTTCATCGCCACCGACGATGCCCTGGCCACCTTCGTAATAGGTCGGCTGCTGCGAGTTGGCGATGGCCCCACCGATGATGGCGCCGGCAGCAAGCCCGGCGATGCCCGCGCCAATAGCCGCACCGTTGTCATATCGGCGATATCCGTAGCCGCGATTGTAGCGGCGATATTGCACGTCGGTCACGCCCATCTGAGACGAGATTCCCTTTGCGACGTTCATATCGAGACGCGCTGTTTGCGCCAGCGCGCTGCTGCTCGCCATGCCGATCGCGGCGAGCGCGAGCCCGCTCATAAGTATTTTACGCATCTTACCTCCGGGTCGAGCCCTGACAGGTCGGGGCCGAGCGTCGGGCCGAGGCGCAAAATGCGCCGACCAGATAATTGCCAACGTCTCACCGCTCCGGTGGTTGCGTCCCGAGCCTCACATGCCAGAATAGGGCAAGAGCTCATCTTGGAGGAACGGATATGCGAGGACCGCACGATGTCGGAGGTCTGGATGATGGGCCGATCGATCCAGCGCCGCACGAACTGGGCTTCTGGGAGAAGCAGATCGACGGCTTGCGTGGGGTCATTGGTGCCAAGGTCATCGTGACAACTCATGAAAATCGTCGCTACGTCGAATCCCTCGGCGATGATGCCTATGAGACTCTCACCTATTACGAGCGCTGGACTGCGGCACTTTCTCGCCAGATGGTGGACAAGGGGTTGCTTACCCAAGCCGAGATCGATGCGCGCGTCCGCGTTGTGCGGGAGCGTCTCGCCGCAAGCGGAGAGCTGGCGCCCGGCGCAGAAGATGTGAAACCATGAGCGCCCAGAAATTTGCGCCCGGCGACCTTGTGCGTGTGCGCGACGATTATCCACCGGGTCATGTGCGCACGCCGGTTTATGTCCGCGGGAAAATCGGGCGGGTAACGCGCCATTTCGGGGCCTTCGGAAATCCCGAATTGCTCGCCTATCGGCTCACAGGACCGGCTGAGGAACTCTACGAAGTCCGCTTCCTGCAAAGTGATCTCTGGGACGACTATCAGGGCTCCGAGCGCGATTGCGTTGATCTCGATCTCTATCGCAACTGGCTCGAAAAAATTTGAGGGACACGTCATGCCGCATGACCATCACGACCATGATCACCCGGCCCATTCTCCGCCGCAGCCCGACGACAAGGTGCACAGCTATTACCAGATACTGGGTGTCGCGCTGAAGGAGCTGCTGATTGAAAAGGGCATCGTCACCGCCGACGAGGTGCGCTCCGCAATCGAAAAGCGCGACCAGATCACGCCCGCGCATGGCGCTGCTGTGGTGGCGCGTGCATGGAGCGATGCCGGTTTTCGGACGCGTCTGTTGACCGATGCCAATGCAGCGGTGGCCGAGCTCGGTTATCCCATGACGACGACGCGCCTCGTCGCAGTCGAGAACACAGCGGACGTTCACAACGTCGTCGTCTGTACCCTGTGCTCCTGCTATCCGCGTGAGCTGCTTGGCCTTCCGCCGGCTTGGTACAAAAGCCGCGCCTACCGTGCGCGGATCGTGCATGAACCGCGTGCCGTTCTGGCCGAGTTCGGCACGCAGCTCTTGGAAGAGACGGAGGTACGCGTGCATGATTCGACGGCCGACATGCGCTTTCTTGTCGTGCCGCGCCGGCCGGCCGGCACAGAGAGTCTGGACGAGGCCGCATTGGCTGAACTCGTTTCGCGAGATTCCATGATCGGTGTTGCCGTCGTTCGTCAGCCGTGACGGCAAAAAATCGGGGTGGGACCATCGGCCCCACCCCTTTATCGATCGTTCCGATTAGCGCCTTATTGTAACGGGCCCGAGCCCTTCGGGAAGTGCACCACACGCCCAGCATTGCCGCGATCGCGTTCGGAATCGCCGGTGGCCACCACATGGCCGCCGATTGTCAGCCCCGCTTTGGTGGCGCTGATATGGACGATCTCACCGTCCGTCACATCACCGGCGAGAATGCTTTCGGCGAGAGGATCCTGCACGGACTTCTGGATGACGCGCTTCAATGGCCGCGCGCCGTAAGCCGGATCGTAGCCCTTGTCGGCGAGCCACTGCCTGGCCTTGGCATCGAGGTCGAGCGTGATCTTGCGGTCTTCGAGCAGGCGACCGAGACGTACCATCTGGATATCGACAATGGCGCCCATATCCTCGCGTTGAAGGCGATGGAACAGCACGATCTCATCGACCCGGTTCAGGAACTCCGGCCGGAAGTGGCTGCGCACAACCGACATGACTTCATTGTAGACCGCCGAGGAATCCTCGCCCTCGCTTTGGCTGACGAGATATTCCGCGCCAAGATTCGACGTCATGATCACGAGCACATTGCGGAAGTCGACGGTGCGTCCCTGGCCATCGGTCAGGCGTCCGTCATCGAGCACTTGCAACAGAACATTGAAAACGTCCGGATGCGCCTTCTCGATCTCGTCGAATAGGACAACCTGATAAGGCCGACGCCGCACGGCTTCCGTCAGAGCGCCGCCCTCTTCGTATCCGACATAGCCGGGAGGTGCGCCGATGAGCCGGGAGACAGAGTGTTTCTCCATGTATTCGGACATGTCGAGGCGAACCATGGCCGTTTCGTCGTCGAACATGAAGGCTGCGAGTGCTTTGGTGAGCTCCGTCTTGCCCACGCCCGTCGGCCCCAGGAACATGAAGGAACCGATGGGTCGGTTGGGATCCTGCAAGCCCGCGCGCGCGCGCCGCACGGCGGTGGAGACGGCGCGAACCGCTTCTTTTTGGCCGACAACACGTTTGGCGAGGCTTTCCTCCATCTTGAGCAATTTATCGCGCTCGCCCTGAAGCATCTTGTCGACAGGTACGCCAGTCCAGCGGGACACGACCTGCGCCACGTGATCGGCGGTCACCTCTTCCTCGACGAGCGCGGTGCCCGCCTTGCTCTCGGTGTCGCCGAGTTTCTTTTCCAGCTCGGGAATGACGCCATAGGTCAGCTCACCGGCGCGTTGATATTCTCCGCGACGCTGGGACTGGGCGAGTTCATTGCGGGCGGCTTCGAGCTGTTCCTTGAGCTTCTGCGCTTCGCCGAGCTTGTCCTTCTCGGCCTTCCA
>JAQGKN010000104.1 GCA_028290085.1 Hyphomicrobiales bacterium | reverse complement strand
TTTGTCGCGAAACCAGCTTTTTGCGCGCTGGGGGAAGAAATCATGAGCGGCGGCGATGGGCGCGGACATGTCCCAGATCAGCAGTCGGACGTCGATTTCGGGCCGGCGTTTCGCAATATCGATGAGAAAGGCGCCGATGGCGTCAGCGCCATCGTCGGGCTTGTTCGGCTCCAGGCGGGTGCGGGGGTCAAACTCCCATCCCAACAGCAGGATCGAGCGCCGTGCCTTCAACATGGCTGCTTTCGCAGCTGCATAATGCGCTTTGCCGTCGACAAGAAAGGCGGCGCGGTGGGCGCGCGCAATACGCCAGCAAGTGTCCCCCTCTCGTGCGATCTGCTGCGATCCCTGCGTCATACGCGGTCACCCCTTTCATTATCGTCGAGTTTTTGACGGGCTTTTCGCGTGATCAGCACCACCACGGCGATGGTTGCGGCGAGGCCGAGCGCCAGAAATGTCCATTGCAGAGCCGAGGTCTCTCCATTGCTCGCCGCGCGACCGGCGATGCCTATGAAAATGCTCAGCATCGTGCCGGGTATCATTCCAAACAGCGTCGAGACGAAAAACGTGGGAATGGCGACCTGCGTCGCACCAAGCAGGTAATTTTGCACATTGAAGGGAATGACAGGACTCAGCCGCAACAGGGTGAGCGCGACCCAGCCCTCTTCATCGACGGCCTCCATCACGGCTCGCGTAGCAGGGCGCGCGCCGATAAGTCGGCGCAGGCGGGCGCGCAGGCAAAAGCGACCAACGAGGAATGCGAGGGTCGCGCCGATGGTTGCCGCGACGAGGACGAGCGGTGCGCCCCACCAGCCGAAGGCGATGCCGCCCGCGATTGTCATAGGCGCGCCAGGTACCAGCAGGAGAGTTGCCAGGATATAGGCGAGGCCGAAGGCGAGGGCGCCCGCCGGCCCAAGGCCCGTCACCCAGCGGCTGAAGGCGTGTATCCAATCCTGCAGCGGCAGAATGGCCCAGGCACCGGCGATGATGACGATAGTGGCGAGAACCGCGAGCCAGGGCGCATAAACCCAGCCCCCGCTGGACGCAGCGGTCGCGGGCGGTGATTGGTCCCCGTGGAGGCTCACCTGTGGTCCGTTCATGTGCGTTAGAAGCCGGGAGCCCGTTCTATCAAGGTCCGTGAAGGATCGTGAACACCGAATCTCCAACAAGGTTCCGCTTCAGGCATCGCAGCGGTGCAAACAAAAAGGGCCGGGCTTTCGCCCGGCCCTTTCAAAGTTTGTGCCCGCCCTCAGATCGAGGGGATGAGTCCCTTCAGCGCCGGCACCCAATTGCCCAGCAGGGTCGGGGGCCACGGTATGGTCAGCAACTGATCGAAGAGCACGTAGACGAAGATCGTCAGCAGCACAGCCTGCGGAATGACCAGCGACCATCTCTCCTTCGTCTCTTCGAGGCGCATGAAGGCCACCACGAAGATAGGCACGGTTGGAATGAGGCCGATGGTCGCCATGGAGGCCATGAAGGCGATCAGCCATCCGAAGAACATGGCGGCGCGGACAAGGACCGTCCTCATCGGGATGTCGTCCGTGCCGGAGTCGAGATCCATGTGGATCTTCTTCTCGACCTGCTCCCGGGCCGCTTCACCCATGCCCAGTTCGGCCTGAGCCTCAGGGCGACGGAACATGTAGTTGAAGAGGCTGAGCGCCATGCAGACGCCTGCAACTGAGCCGACGATCATGGGCACAATCTTGGCGCTCATGTTCCAGTGCGAAGCTTCCCACATCATGTAGCCGAGCACGCTGAGCAGGAAGACATAGAAGATCTGGTCTTTCTGCAGGTTCGGCTTGGCGTGGAAGTCGGTCAGCATGCGACGCAAGCCGCCATGGATCTTCACGTCCTGCATGAAGGGGCGCAGCAGCCCGATCAATGCGATGACGAAAATGATGATGACGAGCGGGCGTGCAAACCAATCGATGCCGTAGCGCTGGATCGAGATGAAGAGATAACGCTCCACGATTTCGCCGAGCACGCAGCCGAGCAGAAGCGGCGGGCGTGGCCATTTCAGCATCTTCATCGTCCAGCCGAGCACGCCGAAGATCAGCAGCGTGTAGAGATCACCCCAGTTTCGCGAGCCCTGGAACGCGCCGATATAGATGATCGCCAGCGTTGCCGGCAGGATCAGCGTGTAACGGAGCGTGGCGAGACGCGCGAATTGCGAACTGAAGAGATAGCAGAGGCCCGCACCCAGAATGTTTGCCAGAGCGACGCTCCACACCATCGCATAGGTGATGTCGAGATTCTTGGTCAGCATATCGGGTCCGGGGACCAGACCATGGATGAGGAAGGCGCCGAGAAGGATCGCCATGCCCGCGCTGCCGGGAACGCCGAACGCGACGGTTGGCACGAGCGAACCGCCCTCCTTGGCATAGTTGGCGCTTTCCGACGCGATGACGCCGCGCACGTCGCCCTTGCCGAAGGTCGAGGCGGCGCCGCGTTCGGTCTTGAGTGCATGGCCATAGGCGACCCAATCGACGATGGCGCCGCCGATGCCCGGCACCGCGCCGAGGAACGCTCCGATCCAGCTGCAACGCAGAACCAGCCACCAATGTTTGTAGCAATCCCGCGCGCCCTGGATCATGCCGGAGGCTGATGTCTGCAATTGCTTCGAGCCGGGCGCAATGGAGGTGCGCGAAATCGCGAGATCGGCGAGTTCTGGCAGCGCGAAGAGACCGAGCACGATCGGGACGATGGGTGCGCCTTCCCAGAGATAGAGGCTATCCAGAGTCCAGCGCAGCGTTCCGGTTTGGGGGTCGGAGCCGACCATCGAAACCATGAGGCCGAGGCCGCCGGCCGCGAGCCCGCGCAGAGGGGCGCTGCCCGACAGAACGGCCACCATGGAAATGCCGAGCACAGCGAAGGCCAATAGTTCGGGTGAGCCGATATAAAGCATCATCGGCCGCAGGACGGGCAGAAGAGCGGCCATTAGGATGGCACCGAAAACGCCGCCCATCATGGACGACATGTAAGCGGCGCTCAGCGCGCGCGACGCCTCACCGCGCTTGGCCATTGGCAGCCCGTCAAGGACTGTGGCCAAGCGCGGTGAGGCGTCGCGCGCACTGAGCGCCGCTTACATGTCGTCCATGATGGG
>JAQGKN010000094.1 GCA_028290085.1 Hyphomicrobiales bacterium | reverse complement strand
CAGATATTGCAGCACCGGTGAGCCGAGTCCACCTGCACCAATGACCAGAACGCGCGCGGCCTTCAGCTTTTGCTGACCTGGGCCACCAACGCCCAGCAGCACGATGTGGCGCGCGTAGCGCTCGATTTCTTCGGATGACAAAGCCATGGCCGCAAACTAGGCAGCCGCGCGATACCCCGCAAGGAGCAATGGGCGGCTACCGGCGCCCGACAGCCCAATCGAGCCCCTCTTCAAGGCGATCATGCCCCCAAAACAGTTCGCCCTCATCCGTCACGAGCATGGGCGCCCCGAAAATGCCGAGGCGCTTGGCGGCGTCGGAATGGGTTTTCAGCTTCTGCTTCACAGCGGGCAGCGCCGCCTCCTCCAGAACGGCGGATGCGTGGAGGTCCATCTGCGTCAAAATGTCGGCGAGCGTGGCCCGCTCGGCAATCGCCAGTCCGTGTGCGAATTCGGCCTCAAACACGGCGCGTGAGAATTCCGGGCGGCGCGCGTCGTCGAGCGCCAGAGCTGTGCGAATCGCCAGAAGGCTGTTTTGCGGGAAAGGATCAGGCGGCTGGAATGGCAGGTGATGGCGGGCGCAGACGCGCTCAAGATCACGCCACATGTATCGGCCCTTCACCGGGAATAGGTTGAAGGGTGAGTTGCGCCAGCCAAGCTCGGCAAAAACAGGCCCGAGCAAAAAAGGGCGCCAGACAACCTCCAGATCGCGCTCCGCCGCGAGTTTCTCGATCCGCATCGCGGAGGGATATGAATAAGTGCTGGCGAAATCATACCAGAAATCGACGCTCGTCATCTTCTCTCACATCGCTTCGGCTAATAGAAAGAAACATACCAGCTGCAGCCCCGCCGTGCTCCAGCTATTAGAACAATCTTTGACGGCTGTGGCAGGAATGCTTTTGCGACGCGTCGGATTCATCATTGCACTGGGCCTCCTGCTCGTCACGGGCGTGATCCTGGGCCTTAGGCCGGATCTCGACCTTTCGGCCGCCCGTTTGTTCGTCAACGCTTCTGGAGGCTTCATCGGTGCGTCGCCGATTGGAGAAATTCTTCGCAAGGCGGGGTACATCGTTCCTTTTGGGCTTTTTGCGGGCACGGTTATCGGCTGCCTTGCAAGATTCGCCGGTTTCAGGCGATTTCCATTGCCCGGTGGCCGGGCCGTTCTTTTCCTCGCGCTGACACTGGCAGTCGGCCCCGGCCTTCTCGTGAATACGATTCTGAAGGACCATTCACACCGGCCTCGCCCGGTCCAGACGCAGGAGCTGGGGGGAAAATTTCGCTTCCGGCCCTGGTACAAGTTCGACGGTGAATGCGGCCGCAATTGCTCGTTCGTCTCGGGCGAAGCCTCATCCGCTTATTGGACCCTGGCACCCGCCCTGCTCGCGCCGCCCAGCGTGCGCGCCCCAGCTGTCGCAGCAGCACTCATCTTCGGAACCGGAGTGGCGGCCCTTCGCATGTCCTTCGGCGGCCATTATCTTTCCGACAGCTTGATCTCGGGGCTGCTGACGATCCTCATCATTTTGGGTTTCTACCATCTACTCTTCGGGCGCGGCGCGCCGACGAAAGCCCGGGGTCTCGCCCCGAAGAGCGATCACGACTTGCGTAGCGACATCGCGCCTCTATAGTCCGCGCCGATCCGGCGGGGCTCTCCCGCCTCCCTGTCCTGCGACGTCCAGAGCCGCCTCCATGTCCACATCACGCCCCGATATCAAACGCGTCGTCCTCGCTTATTCCGGCGGCCTCGACACGTCGATCATCCTGAAATGGCTCCAAACGACCTATGGCTGCGAGGTTGTGACCTTCACCGCCGACCTCGGCCAGGGCGAAGAGCTGGAGCCGGCCCGCAAGAAGGCCGAGCTCATGGGTATCAAGCCCGAGCATATTTTCGTCGAAGACCTGCGCGAGGAATTCGTTCGCGACTATGTCTTCCCGATGTTCCGCGCCAATGCGCAGTATGAAGGCCTTTATCTGCTCGGCACCAGCATCGCGCGCCCTCTGATCGCCAAGCGGCAGATCGAGATTGCCCGTCGCGTCGGAGCCGATGCCGTCTCGCACGGTGCCACGGGCAAGGGGAACGATCAGGTCCGCTTCGAGCTCAGCTATTATGCGCTCGAGCCCGACATCAAGGTCATCGCACCCTGGCGCGAATGGGACCTGACCTCGCGCACATCGCTGATCGAATTCGCCGAGGCGAACCAGATTCCGATTGCCAAGGACAAGCGCGGCGACGCGCCCTTCTCGGTCGATGCCAACCTTCTGCACGCCTCGTCCGAGGGCAAGGTGCTGGAAGACCCGGCGCTGGAAACGCCCGACTACGTCTATTCCCGCACGATCAGCCCGGAAGATGCGCCGGATACGCCGACCTACATCACCGTGGATTTCGAGCGCGGCGATGCCGTGGCCATCAACGGCGAGAAAATGTCGCCTGCGACTCTTTTGACGGCCCTCAATAAATACGGCCGGGACAATGGCATCGGCCGTCTCGATCTCGTCGAAAACCGCTTCGTGGGCATGAAATCACGTGGCATGTACGAAACCCCGGGCGGGACGATCCTTTACTTCGCCCACCGTGGCATCGAATCCATCACGCTCGACCGGGGTGCAGCGCATCTGAAGGATGAGCTGATGCCCAAATATGCCGAGCTGATCTACAACGGCTTCTGGTTCTCGCCTGAGCGCGAAATGCTGCAGGTGCTGATCGACAAGAGCCAGGAATTCGTGACCGGCCAGGTTCGCCTGAAGCTGTTCAAGGGCTCCGCATGGGTGGTGGGACGCGAAAGCCCCTACTCGCTCTACGACCAGGATCTCGTGACCTTCGAGGAAGGCGCTGTCGCCTACGACCACCGCGACGCGGCCGGCTTTATCAAGCTGAATGCCCTGCGCCTGCGCACGCTTGCCAAGCGCAACCGCCGCGCAATCGGCGGCTAAATGCCGGCTTTATGGCCCCGCCCGAGGCGGGGCCGGCCTGCTCCGCGCGATGGCGTGCGGAGTGGGTTCCCAAACGCGCTGCTTTCGTGTATGCACCGCACCAAATACGGCGTTGTGCCGTCCCTTTTCCCAGATCTCGAGTTTTCCTGTCCCGGTCTAAAGACTGGGTCCGATCATCTCGACATGTCCGCCACGGATCGCCCGCGGCGCAGATCCGAACCCCGGCAGACCCATGAAACTGCGTAACATCGCCATTATCGCCCACGTTGACCACGGCAAGACCACGCTCGTAGACCAACTCCTCCGCCAGTCCGGCGCCTTCCGCGACAACCAGCGTGTCGCCGAACGCGTGATGGACTCGAACGATCTCGAAAAAGAACGCGGCATCACCATCCTTGCCAAGGCGACATCGATCGTCTGGAAGGATGTCCGCATCAACATCGTCGATACCCCAGGCCACGCCGATTTCGGCGGCGAGGTCGAGCGCATCCTGTCGATGGTTGATGGCGCGATCGTGCTCGTCGATGCCGCTGAAGGCCCGATGCCGCAGACCAAGTTCGTGGTCGGCAAGGCACTGAAAATCGGCCTGCGCCCGATCGTGTGCATCAACAAGGTCGACAAGCAGGACTCGCGTCCGAGCGAAGTCATCAACGAAGTGTTCGACCTCTTCGCCGCTCTCGACGCAACGGACGAACAGCTCGACTTCCCGATCATCTACGGATCGGCCAAGCAAGGCTGGATGGCCGACGCGCCTGAAGGTCCGCAGGACCAGGCCATGGCGCCGCTGTTCGACCTCGTCGTCAAGCATGTGCCGGAGCCCCGCATCGAAGAAGGCAAGTTCCGCATGCTCGGAACGCTCCTCGAAGCCAACCCCTATCTCGGACGTCTCGTGACGGGCCGCATCTTCGCGGGCAGCATCAAGCCGAACCAGTCGGTGAAGGTTCTCGACCGTCTCGGCAACATCGTCGAGCAGGGTCGTGTCTCCAAGATCCTCGCGTTCCGCGGCATCGAACGCGTGCCCGTCGAGGAAGCGGAAGCTGGTGACATCGTCGCCATCGCAGGTCTCTCGAAATTCAACGTCGCCGACACGATGTGCGTGCCTGAGGTGACCGAGCCTCTTCAAGCTCAGCCGATCGACCCCCCGACGCTGTCCATGACCTTCATGGTCAACGACTCGCCGCTCGCAGGTACCGAAGGCGACAAGGTGACCAGCCGCGTTATTCGCGACCGGTTGTTCAAGGAAGCCGAAGGCAATGTCGCGTTGCGTGTGGATTCCGCGCCGAATTCCGACGCCTACATCGTCTCGGGCCGTGGTGAATTGCAGCTCGCCATTCTCATCGAGCAGATGCGTCGTGAAGGTTTCGAACTCGGCGTGTCGCGCCCGAAAGTCGTGTTCCAGAAGGACCCGGAGACCGGTGCGCTTCTTGAGCCGATCGAGGAAGTCGTCATCGACGTGGACGAGGAGCACTCCGGCGTCGTCGTCCAGAAGATGTCAGAGCGCAAGGCCGACATGATCGAGATGCGGCCGTCGGGCGGCAATCGTCTGCGGCTCGTCTTCCATGCGCCGACGCGCGGTCTGATCGGTTATCAGGGCGAATTGCTGACGGACACCCGTGGTACGGCCATCATGAACCGGCTGTTCCACAACTACTCGGAATACAAGGGCGAGATCGCCGGACGTCGCAACGGCGTTCTGATCTCGAACGAAGCTGGTGAAGCTGTCACCTACGCGATGTGGAAGCTCGAAGATCGCGGCCCGATGATGATCGAGCCCGGCTGGAAGGTCTATCGCGGCATGATCGTGGGCGAACACACCCGCGACAACGACCTCGAAATCAACGTGCTGAAAGGCAAGCAGCTCACCAACGTTCGCGCCGCGGGCAAGGACGAAGCTGTTCGCCTGACACCGCCGATCCGCATGACGCTTGAAAAGGCACTGGCTTACATCGAAGACGACGAACTCGTCGAAGTGACGCCGAAGTCCGTCCGTCTGCGCAAGACCTATCTCGATCCGAACGACCGCAAGCGCATGAGCCGTTCGAAGGAAGTCATCGGCTGAGGATTGCGCTGGTCGCAGCTTCATTCCGCATGTTTCGAGGCCGCCGCATTTCGATGTGGCGGCCTTTTCTTTTGGGGTTCGACGCGACGCCCAACAAAAAAGGGCCGCTACAATGTCGCGGCCCTTCAATGCATCGGACAACGGGCGTACAGATGCTCAGTCCATGAGCATGCGCTTGAGCAACTCAAGCTCTTCGGATAGCTGGCCGTCTTTGTTGGACAGGCCTTCGATTTTGCGCACGGCATGGAGAACTGTCGTGTGATCGCGACCGCCAAAACGACGTCCGATTTCGGGCAGCGAGCGCAACGTCAGGACCTTGGCAAGATACATGGCGATCTGGCGCGGACGCACGACGGTGGCCGTCCGGCGCGATGAAAGAATATCCGCGCGGCTCACATTGAAATGCGTCGCCACGAGCTTCTGGATGTCTTCGATCTTGACTCGCTTGGGCTCGCGCGTGCGCACGAGATCCCGGATCGCGATTTCGGCGGTCTCGACCGTGAGTGGAGCGCCAGTCAGCGTGACATGCGCGAGCAGACGATTGACTGCACCGTCCAGATCCCGGCCGTTCGTCTGGATCGACATTGCAACCAGCGACACAACTGCGGGCGGAACTTCGAAGGTCGGCTGCGAAATACGCGCCGCGGCAATGCGTGTTTCGAGAATTTTCACGCGCAGCGCTTCATCGAGCGCGCCCATCTCGACGCAGAGCCCGCCTGCTAGCCGCGAGCGCACGCGCTCGTCGAGGCTTTCGAGATCAGACGGCGGCCGGTCGGATGCGATGATGATCTGGCGACCCGCATCAATGAGCGCATTCAACGTGTGACAGAATTCCTGCTGGATCGACTTGCCCTGCAAAAACTGCACGTCATCGATAACGAGGACATCGATGGCACGAAGCTTTTCTTTGAAAGCAATCGCAGTCTGCGCCTTCAGCGCAGAGACGAAACCGTACATGAACTTTTCAGCGGTGAGATAGATCACCCTGCGTCCGGTATCGCTCGCGCAATGAGCTATGGCCTGAATGAGATGCGTTTTACCCAAGCCGACAGAGGCGTGGATATAGAGCGGATTGTAGAGCGGCACTTCCGAGGCCGGAGCTTGCGCCACGCGCTGTGCTGCCGCGTGGGCCAGCTGATTTGAGCGGCCTACGAGAAAGCTCGAAAAGGTCAGTCGACGGTCCAACGGCGATCCACCGAGTGCCTCAGCATCCAGGTGCTTGGCATCGCGCGGCGCGCTGTCATTGTCGCGGCGGAAAGAAAGGGTCGCGGGGGCTGCAAATGGCGAGGGAGACGGGCGGGCGCTGCTCTCCTCGAAACGCAGCGGAACCGGCGCTTCGACAGGACGTGCAGCGACGGAACGGCCCGACGAACGGACTGAAATCGCGAGCGACGCTATAACCGGGATCTCGGACGCGAGGGCCGCGATGATCCGGTCCGTATAATGCGACTGGATCCAGCTCTTCAGGAACTTTGTGGGAACCGACAAGCGCGCCGTGTCTTCAGTGACTTCGTCGAGTTCGAGCCGACCGAACCATGAGTTAAAGACGTCCTCGCCGACTTCAGCGCGCAGACGCCTGCAGGTCCTCTGCCAGGCTTCGGTATGGCTGGTCGAATTCTGGGCACTGCTTGTGTTCGGCGTAAACCGGACGACCCCTTGAGCTTGAATCAGAGTCGTATCGAGGCGTGGCTTGAGCATCGAAATTTCTTCTCATCGCTGAGCCCCCAAGAGGATTTATGATCCTCACATGGGGAAATCTGAAAAGTTGCGAGACACGTTCGGGACGGATGTTGCTCCATCCAGTCCAGACCGATGTCTAAATTCGGAAGGACGGTACGGCCTGCGGACCAACCGCGCGCACCGCTATGTCTTCCAACGCACTCACCGGGCTCATCGCATCAAACTCGATCGAACTACAGACACTCGACAATCCTGAAAAAACTTCCGCGCTTGCGCACGAGCTGCTCTGTCTTTCGGACACGAAAAAGTCAGACGATATGCGGTTCGCACACCGGTTTGTCGGCGCAAAAGTCATGAAGCCCCCTTCTGCGGCCTTGCGGCCCCAGTTCCCATTATCCAAATTTTAATAAGCCGCCGCTTACCCGCGCTCGCTTTCGCGGCGCAATGCAGACTGGGTGCCCAACTGCCAATGGCCCTCGGTGGGGTCATGCACTCTCCTCCAAATGTGGGGAGAATGACGTAACCTACTAAAGTCGCTGGTACTTCTTGTCGCCTGTCAGGCAGCCCCGTCTGAAGAAAACCTTACACAGGCGGTGTGTCGTCCGCAACAGACTCTCTCACGAAGGCGTCATTCACGGCCGTACGGAGCCGCACCAGGAGCTGAAAAGATTCATGATTGACGGCTGTAACCATTTGATTCGCGACCATTACCCTCACGGACTTACCGACCGGACGATTCACAAAACAGAGGCAAAAGAGCGCTCCGCCCGCTTTTGAGAGGCGATGTCAAGAGGCTGGATGGAGCCGTCCACTGGGGCTTTGTATTCAAGCCCTTGAATCGGAACGGGTTCGAGAGTCCTGCCTATCGGGCACCAAAGAAATTAAGATTCCTGTGTCCTTGCAGCAATCGCCTGCGCAAAAACAAAAAAAGCCCGGCAATGCCGGGCTTTTCTTGACGTTGCGTCTCGTTGATTACTGCGCGAGAGCCTTCACGCGAACAGTCAGGCGCGAGATTTTGCGCGAAGCCGTGTTCTTATGAATGATGCCCTTCTGCGAGGCGCGCATCACCA
>JAQGKN010000092.1 GCA_028290085.1 Hyphomicrobiales bacterium | reverse complement strand
CCGGATTGGACCGTGGTAATCAGAGCTTTGTTCTCCTATTGGTCGCGCAAGGCGCGACACCTCAATAATGTGGGCGGAATACGCGCGAATTTCAACCGTTCGGTTGAAGCCCACCCGGATGGGGCTGCGTGGGGTCGAGGCCGATGCCGGCGCGACGCAGGTCAGTGGACGAAAGTCCCGACCTTGGCCCATGCAGAAAAACGAAAGCCGGCGCCTGCGCGCCAGCCAAAAGACGCCCCTCGGTCTCGCCGAGACGACGACGCGCCAGCCAGATCGCAGCACGACTGTGCGCCGCTTTCAGGGTCGAGCCCGGGCGGTCGATCACCGCGATGGGTACGAGGCGGGCCATGTCCTGCCAACGCTGCCAGCGGTGGAACTGACGCAGATTGTCCGCGCCCATGATCCAGACGAAATCGACCTGCGGGCAGCGTTTGGAGAGGTAGGCGATGGTATCGAAGGTAAAACGCGTACCGATCTCCGCCTCGAACCCGGTAATGTCGATGCGGGGATGGGCGGCAAGTTGGCGCGCCGCGTCCATGCGCACATCGAGCGGCGGCAACCCGGCGTTTTCCTTCAGCGGATTGCCGGGCGTGACGATCCACCAGATGCGATCGAGGCCGAGGCGGTCGAGAGCGATGCGGCTGACCAGCAGATGACCCGCATGGGGCGGATTGAACGTGCCGCCGAACAGGCCGATGCGCATTCCGCTCGCATGGGGGGGCAACCGTGCCGGCAGGCGATCCGGAGTGCGGGCCACGGTAAGACCCGCAAGTTCGGGAGGAAGAAGCGCCTGCGCGGGCACGGAGCCGCTCACGGTCTGGTCTGTCCGGTTCCGAGCACGCGATATTTGAACGAGCAAAGCTGTGCGAGCCCGACAGGTCCGCGCGCATGCATGCGCCCGGTCGCAATGCCGATCTCCGCGCCAAAACCGAATTCGCCGCCATCTGCAAATTGCGTCGAGGCATTATGCATGACGATAGCCGAATCGACCTCGGCCAGAAAACGCTCTGCCGCAGCGCTATCTTCCGTAATGATGCAGTCGGTATGATGCGAGCCGTAGGTCTCGATGTGATCGATGGCATCGTCGAGATTTGCGACTACACGACACGCAATGATCGCCTCGAGATATTCAGTGCGCCAATCCTCTTCGGTCGCAGGCACAACGCGTGCATCCGCGTTACAGGTCGCGGAATCGCCACGCACCTCGCAACCCGCATCGAGCAGTAATTTCACCAGCGGCGCGAGATGCGTCTCGACGACAGCCTGATCGACCAGCAATGTTTCGGCAGCGCCGCACACACCAGTGCGCCGCAGCTTCGCATTGCGCACGATGCGCTCTGCTTTTTCGAGATCCGCAGCGGCATGGATGTACACATGCACGATGCCTTCGAGATGCGCGAAGACCGGCACCCGAGCCTCGTCCTGCACGCGCGCGACAAGGCTCTTGCCGCCACGCGGAACGATGACATCGAGCGTACCGCCAAGCCCCTTGAGCATTTCGCCCACCGCCACACGATCCGTGACGGGCACGCGCGAGATCGCCGCTTCCGGCAAACCCGCAGCCTTCAACCCTGCCACGAGGCATTGATGGATCAAGCCCGACGAGCGAACCGAATCCGAGCCACCACGCAGGATGCAGGCATTTCCCGCCTTCAGGCAGAGCGCACCTGCATCGGCGGTGACATTGGGGCGGCTTTCGTAGATCACGCCGACGACACCGAGCGTCGTCGAAACGCGCTCGATCCTCAGCCCGTTCGGCCGGTCGAACGTTTCGAGCACACGCCCCACGGGATCGGGAAGCGTCGCAATCTCGTCGAGCCCGCGTGCCATGGCTTCGACACGCGCCGCGTCGAGCATCAGCCGGTCGAGCAGAGCCTTGTTCGCGCCAGCCGCCTCGGCGGCCTGCATATCCAGAGCATTTGCGGCGAGGATCTCGCCTGCGCGCGCGCGGATGGCGGCGGCGGCCTCATTCAGCGCCTTGTTCTTCTGATCAGTCGAGGCCAAAGCCACGGCACGCGCAGCCCGGCGAGCGGCACGACCGAGGTCGAGCATCAGACGGGAGATATCCGGGGCGCTATGGAGGCGGACGGGATCGGTCATCTTGCAGGGTCTACCAGATCAGCAGGGGCTGTGTCATGCACGCCGGAGATTTGAGGTTTATTCAGCACCAGATCTATTCGGCGCCCAGCGCCATATCGTCCCGGTGAATCATTTCGGCACGGCCCGGCGCGCCGAGCACGGCTTCAATTTCGCGGGAGTTCCGTCCCACGAGCTGCGCCGCTTCGATGGCATCATAAGCCACCAGCCCACGGCCGATCTCGGCCCCGCGTGCATCGCGGATCACGACGCTGTCGCCCCGCGCAAAGCTGCCCTCGACCCGCGTGACGCCGGCAGGCAGAAGGCTCGCACCCGACGACAGCGCACGAGCGGCGCCCGCATCGATATGCACCGTGCCGCGCGGCTCGAGCGAGCCCGCGATCCACTTCTTGCGTGCCGTCACGGGGTTGGAGGGCGTCAGGAACCATGTGCAGTTCGCACCAGATGCAATGCGCTGCACCGGATTGGCCACCCGCCCATCGCCGATCACCATATGCGTGCCGCCGGCGGTGGCGATCTTGCCCGCCTCGATCTTCGTGCGCATGCCGCCGCGCGACAATTCGCTCGCAGCCCCGCCCGCCATCGCCTCGATCTCCGCGCTGATGCGCGGCACGACTGGGATCAGCGTGGCGGAAGGGTCTTCATGCGGCGGCGCTGTATAGATCCCGTCGATGTCCGACAGCAGGATCAGCAGATCGGCGCTGGCCATGGTCGCCACGCGCGCCGCGAGGCGGTCGTTGTCGCCATAGCGGATCTCGCTGGTCGCCACCGTATCGTTCTCGTTGATGACCGGCACCGCGCGCATGTCGAGCAGGCGGCCGATGGTCTCGCGCGCGTTGAGATAGCGGCGGCGTTCCTCGGTGTCGTTCAGCGTCACCAGGATCTGCCCGGCGGTGATGCCCCGAGCACCGAGCACTTCGGACCATGTGCGCGCCAGAGCGATCTGGCCGACGGCCGCTGCCGCCTGGCTGTCCTCCAGCCGCAGCGCGCCCTTGGGCAGCTTCAGGACCGTGCGGCCGAGCGCAATCGAACCGGAGGACACAACAAGCACGTCCTTGCCGGCCCTGTGCAGGGCGGCGAGGTCGTCCGCCAGAGCTTCGAGCCAATCGCGCTTCAGGGTGCCGCCCGCATGGTCGACGAGCAGCGACGAGCCGACCTTGACGACGATGCGGCGGAAGGAATCGAGAGAAGGGCGCGAGGTCACGAGCAAGGACTCTGGTGGAGCGAGGTCGACGGTATCAGGGATGCCAGGCTTCGGCCGTTTCCGGCGACTCGGCGAGACGCGCCTGATCGATGGTGCGGGCGAGTTCGCGCAGCGCTTCGGTCACGCCTGTGCGGGTCGGCGCCGAGATCTTCAGCATCGGCCGGGGCTTTTCGCCGTCCTCGAGCGCCGGGCCCCACGACTTGATGGCCCGCTTCAGACGCTCGGTCTGCGTCTTGAGCACATCGGGATCAACGGAATCTACCTTCGACAAAGCCACGATCTCGGGCTTCTCGTCGAGGCCGTTGCCGTATGCGACGAGCTCCTGCCGCACGGTCTTGTAGGCTTGCCCCGCATGGCCGCCGCTGGCATCGACCAGATGCAGCAGCACGCGACAGCGTTCGATATGGCCAAGGAAGCGATCACCGAGGCCAAGGCCCTCATGTGCACCCTCGATCAGGCCGGGAATGTCTGCGAGCACGAATTCGCGCCCGTCGACATGCACCACGCCGAGGCCCGGATGGAGCGTCGTGAAGGGATAATCCGCGATCTTCGGCTTGGCCGCCGTCACGCTGGCCAGGAATGTCGATTTGCCGGCATTGGGCAGGCCGACGAGGCCCGCATCCGCGATCAGCTTGAGGCGCAGCCAGATCGTGGCCTCAATG
The DNA here is from genome assembly GCA_028290085.1 of Hyphomicrobiales bacterium. GTDB lineage: Bacteria > Pseudomonadota > Alphaproteobacteria > Rhizobiales > Beijerinckiaceae > Terripilifer. The sequence continues at coordinate 2,328 of JAQGKN010000092.1, read as the reverse complement.
CCGGTCTGGCCGGGATTGGCGCGGCGTGGCGCACGATTGGTCGAGGTCGCGAAATGCGCATTGCCGAAGCCGCCATTGCCGCCGCGCGCGATCACAACGCGCTGGCCGATCTCGGTCAGGTCGGCAATCAGCGTCTCACCGTCTTCCTCGTAGATCTGCGTGCCCACCGGCACCTTCAGCGTGGAATCGTCGCCGCGGCCGCCGGCGCGATTGCGGCCCATGCCGTGCATGCCGGTCTTGGCCTTGAAATGCTGCTGGTAGCGATAATCGATCAGCGTGTTCAAACCATCGACGCAGATCGCCACGACGTCGCCGCCACGTCCGCCGTCGCCGCCGTCGGGTCCGCCGAATTCGATGAACTTTTCGCGCCGGAAAGACACGGCGCCAGCGCCACCGTCACCGGAGCGGATGTAGATGCGGGCCTGATCGAGGAATTTCATGACGCATTTCCTATCCGAGGCGAAGCCGTGGAGCAATGCCGGGTCACTGGCAGAAAGCCCCGGCAGGAGAACCTGCCAGAGCTGGTATCAAGGGGCCGGCTGCGAGGCCGGGTCGCGAACCGCGATCCGCTCAGCCGATGAGCGGCGTGCGGCAAGCCAGCCACTGCGCGCGATGGTCGCCAGGGCGAAACGCTCGTTTCCCTCAGGCAGCTCACCGAGCGGAAATCCGCACCGTGCAAGAACCTTCTGGGCCGCCGCATTGTCCTGGCGCACCGGCGAATGCACAGTTTGCGCCTTCGACAGCACGAAGCCCATATCCATAACCGCAGCAACCGCTTCGCTCATCAGCCGCTGGCCCCAGAAGGGGCGTCCCAGGCAATACCCCAGGATGAGGCTGCCAGCCTCCTCGTCCTGCACCTGCAAACCGACGACGCCGATCAGCGCAGTCGGATCGCCACGCGGCGACAGCGCGAGCACGAGGCCGCGTCCCTCCGCATTTGTGCGACGGCTGCCGATCACGAAGTCCTCCGCATCGCCGTGTCCGAACGGATGCGGCAAGCAGGTCGTCATTTCGGCTACCGTCTTGTCCGATGCGAGGCGAGCGAAATCGCCGGCATCCGAGGCGCGCAGCCAGCGCAACCACAGGCGGCGGGTTTCAATCCTGAACACGTCATCGCGGGTCAAATCCGGAAACATGGATTTCGAGCTCCAGTCCGAGGCGCCATTTCGAGCGCCAAAACGACGAAGGGGAGATGGTCTCCCACCTCCCCTGTCCCTTTCGGGAACTTTCGGACTGGTCCGGATCGTCTGGCCGTTCTGGCCTTTGAATCCGTGGGCTCTTGCTTTGAGAAGAACCTTGTCCACCGGGGTCTCGTGAGAGCCGGTGGGGGTCTTCGTCAAACCACCACCGTTATTCTGCGGCCTGGGCCACCGGGACGACCGATACGTAAGCTCGGCCGTTGCCCTTTTTAATGAAAAGCACTTTGCCCTCTACGAGGGAGAAGAGCGTGTGATCGACGCCCATGCCGACGTTGGCGCCGGGATGCCACTTCGTGCCGCGTTGGCGCACGATGATGTTGCCGCCGATGACAGCTTCGCCACCGAACTTTTTGACGCCAAGACGCCGACCGTCGGAATCGCGACCGTTGCGCGACGAGCCGCCTGCCTTTTTATGAGCCATGGAACTGCTCCGAACTTTGCACCCGCACGGGACCGCCGTGGGGAGAATGAATCTGTCTAGGTCTTTATAGTGTCAAAAGACCCGTTGCGAAACCTGCAAAACCGGTGGCGCTTACGCCTGGATGCCGGTGATGCGCACGATCGTCAGATCCTGACGATGACCGCGCTTGCGCTTCGAGTTCTTCCGGCGGCGCTTCTTGAAGGCGATAACCTTCGGGCCGCGGTCCTGCGCGACGATTTCGGCCGAGACCGTGGCACCCGTAACGAAGGGCGCGCCGACCTGCATGGCCTCGCCATCAACGAGCATGAGGACCTCGTTGAACGTGATCTTGTCGCCCGCTTCACCAACGAGCGTCATGACGGTAATCTTGTCTTCGGCGGCAACTTTGTACTGCTTGCCGCCGGTTTTGATAACTGCGAACATCGTTTTTCCTCGTGTTCAATCCGATTCTTCCGTCAGATGACGGCGACCGGCTTCTTTGCAGGTGCAAACCAGCGTGGATGCTCCGGCTGTTTGTGCCTAAAGGCGCAAACGAAAAACGCGGCATAGACCGCGCGCCGAAGCTCGGTGTCCATAAGGGCTGAGGGGCGATCTGTCAATCACGCAAGCGGCCAGCCGCCGCCACGAAGCGTGAAAAGGACAAGCATCTCCCTACGCGCAATTCTTTGGAAAATCCGCCTCACGAACCCCGATTGCGTCCTGCCCGCT
>JAQGKN010000188.1 GCA_028290085.1 Hyphomicrobiales bacterium | reverse complement strand
TTGCCTGGAAGATGCTCGGCACCGGCGATTACGTGACCGACATCAAAGTGCCCGGCATGCTGCATGCCCGCACCATCCTGCCCCCGGTTGCAGGCTCTGTGCCGACCGCGGTCGACGAAGCCTCTATCAAGGACATCCCCGGCGCGAAAGTGATCTGGGAAAAGGCACTTCTTGGCGTCGTCGCGCCGAAGGAGTGGGACGCCATCAAGGCCATGCGCCAGCTCAAGGTGACCTGGTCGGACGTCAAGGCCCCCTTCCCTGATCAGAAGGAGCTCTACAACCACATCCGCAACACCAAATCGCTGAAGCAGGGTGGTTCGCCCAAGAACATCAAGCAGGCGGATGTCGATGAAGCCTTCAAGAGGGCCGACCGCGTCATCGAAGGGACCTACGAATGGCCCTTCCAGTCGCATGCCAGCATGGGACCGGCCTGCGCCGTTGTGGACTATCAGCCCAATGGCATCACCACGCTCTGGACCGGTTCGCAGAAGCCGCATTTCGCCGGTGACGGCGTGGCGGCGGTGCTCGGCCTCAAGCCCGAGCAGGTGCGTGGAATCTGGGCTGCGGGCCCTGGCTCCTACGGCCGCAACGATGCGGGCGACGCTGCAACCTTCGCGGCTTTGTTCTCGAAAGCGACCGGCAAGCCGGTGCGTTATCAGGGCATGCGCAACGAGGGTTCCGGTTGGGATCCGAAGTCGCCGGCGTCTGTGCACACCGTGCGCGCGGGTCTCGACAAGGACGGCAATGTCATCGCGTGGCACTTCCACTCGAAGGCCTTCGACCGCCTGAACGTCTCGTCCAACGAGAGCGATCCGTCGGACACGCTTGCCGGGCAGATGCTCGGCATCAAGCCCAAGCCCGGCAACACCTATGCCACGCCCGAGGAATCATATGCATTCCCGGTCAAGCAGCAAACGTGGGAGACGATTCCCCCATTGCTCGATGCGGTCTCGCCGCTGCGCTCGTCGCATCTGCGCGATCCACTTGGGCCGGAGATCCACTTCGCCAACGAGAGCTTCATCGATGAAGTCGCTTTCACCACCGGCAAGGACCCGGTCGCATTCCGCCTCGCCACGGCGACGGAACCGCGCGACAAGGAAGTGATCAAGGCTGCTGCCGACAAGGCAGGATGGCAGCCGCGCACGGCGGCACGCAAGCAGCGCAATGGCGACATCGCCATTGGCCAGGGCATCGCCTATTCGCAGCGCAACGGCACGCGTGTCGCCATCGTCGCGGAAGTCGAGGTCAACACCAAGACCGGCAAGGTGCGGGGCAGGAAGTTCACCGTGGCGCATGATTGCGGCATTGCGATCAACCCGCGCCTGCTCACGCAGGGGATCGAAGGCAACATCTGCCAGGGCCTCAGCCGCGCGACGCATGAAGAGGTGAAATTCTCGCACGAGAACGTCACCAGCGTCGACTGGGAGACCTACCCGATCCTCGACTTCAAGGACCGACCGACAGAGATCGACGTGATCCTGATCAGCCGCCAGAACCTGCCGCCGAGCGGCGCAGGCGAAGGCTCGATGCGTCCGGTCGTGGCGGCTGTCGCCAATGCAATCTACGACGCAACGGGCGTGCGGATGCGCCAGGGTCCGTTCACGCCGGAACGCCTCAAGGCTGGTCTCGTCTAGGCTTCGGGCTCAACAACAAAAGAAAGCCCCGGCGGAAACGCGGGGGCTTTTTTCATGTCGCATCTTTGCGGAGGCTATGTCGGCTCAGGCGAGCGGAAGCTCCTTCAGCAGAAGCTCTGCGAAGATCCCCGAAAGTGGTGCCAACGGTGCAGACGCAATGAGTCGCACGACGCAAAAGCGCCAGCCCATCAGCGGTATTTCGAAAATCAGCACGCGATGCAGCGCCACCACCGACCATGCCGACAGGAAGGCGACGACCTGCGGAATGCCCGCGCCCGCCTGCAACAGAACGACCACAACAGGGAAGGACACGATCGGTCCCGAGGGGATGAAGCCGCCCACCAGTGAGGCGAGCAGAATTCCCGAGATGCCGCTGTCAGGCCCGATGTGATTGGCGATGGGCCCGCTTGGCACGAGTTTGCCAATGAAGCCCGCCGAGAGCAGCGCAAGCGCCATGCGCGGCAACACGGCGAGGAAACGCTCGATTGCCAGCATCACGCCTTGGCGCACCAGATGCGGATTGCGGCGTGAGGCAACGGCCGCAAGTGCGAGCGCGATGGCGAAGAGCACCAGAGTGGAGCCGTTTCCCATGGCTAGTGCTTGCTCTTGCGTTCGATGCTGAGCGGAATGCGCGTCGAGATGAAGGCGGCCAGGAACGGCAAGGGAAGGCAGGCCAGACAACGCAGGATTACGAACGGCAGATGCAGCAGCGGCAGTTCCCAGATGAGGATGCGCTGGAAGCCGAGGTTCGACCAGGACGTCAGATAAGCGACGAGCGGCGCGCGTCCCGTGCCCGATTCATGCAGCGCCGTCACCATCGGGAAGGAGGTCATGGGCCCGCCGGGCGTCAGCGCGCCGATAGCCGTCGCAATCGCGACCCCCTTCACGCCCGAGCCTTCGCCGATCCATTTCGCCACCAATGCACGAGGGATCAGCAATTGCAGCAGCGATGCCACGAGAAGGGCGGCTGCGAGCTTCGGTACGATGGCGGTGAAAGTCTCGAGGTCGGACGAGAAACTTTCGAGCAGCGCGTCCTGGCCCACAAAGAACCAGCAGGCTGCGCCACTTGTCACCGTCAGTCCTGTGAGAACGACAAGTGAGCGATCGATGAGATTGCCGAGCGGACGGAAGGCAGGTTTCTGGACGTCAGACAAGATCGCGGCCTCGTGTGCGGGAGCAGCTCCTGCCACGGGACCGGCGGCCAAGAAGCCGCCCGTCCTTTCAATGCCGGACATGCATCAAGAGCGAAGATTAAGCTCAGACTATATCGCCAGGGCTCAAGCCCGCAAGGCCGTCAGCATCGCTTCAATGTAATCGCGGCCATGCGCGATGACGAGCATCTTCGCGTAGGGGCGCAAGGCGCGCAGCGACACGTCTATCTGATCGTCCGGTGCGTTGTCCTCGGGCACGACGAGTGCGATGAGCGTCTTGTGATGCAGGGTGCAGACTTCGGCGATCACGGCGGCGGACTGGACGTCCTTGCCCGCGGTTGCAACGACGACGACGCAGTCGGCGCCTGCGACTTCGCTGACGAGATCCATCGTGCGGCCGGCGAGATCGTTGAGCCAGGCCTTGAGAGTCTTGCCGTCGGTACCGCCGGGCGCGCTCCCCGCGTCGAAAGACAGCGAGGTGAAGAAGGCAGCGCCGTGCCAGTTCAGCTTGGCAATTTCGTCGACCAGCTTCGCACTGCCCGCATCAAGCGCAATCACCTTGACGGCGCGCGGCTTGGAGTTGGGATACTGGATGCGGAAACTGGCTTCGTGAGCGGTCGTCACCCGTGCCGATTCACTCAAGATCATGTGTCACCTCCACGGAGAAAATCGAAACATGCCGCTGCGCGATTGTGCGAGCAGAGGCATCGGTCCTTCCGTCATTGCGAGCGGAGCGAAGCAATCCAGTACGGTCTCGTGACTCCTGGATTGCTTCGTCGCTTCGCTTTTCGCAATGACGACGTTTTCGTCCGCACGCCGCTTCGCCCGATGGGAGAAGCGGCCCACGTTGTTGTCTTTAAACTCAGACCGTGGTCTGGGGCGTGCCGGGCTTGGCGATGAGCGCTTCGCGGGCGGCATCCTTGTAGGGCTGGTCGGGCGGCAGAATGACCGCCGCGGAGCGGATCTTCTGATGCTCGCTTTCGCGGCCCGGAGGCAGCGTGCCCTTTTCGCGCAGCGCCTTGGCGGCGCGCATCAGGCGATGACGCGCCATGATGATGCCGTTGTCGGTGCCGACGAGGTTTTCCTTCGTGCGATCGCAGATCGGACCCATCGATTCCTGCAGGGACGCGTCCTGCATGCCGATGCCCTCGACGCCGCTGAAGGTACGTCCGGCCTTCTGGGCCTCGCGGTCGATCAGGTAGTCGTTGTCCTTGTTGGCGAGCGGGCGGAACGTGCCGGGCACGTATTTCACGTGAATGCCCTTGCCGTTCTGCATCGCGATGCGCTCTTCAGCGTGAAGGGGGCGCACGGGATGATAGTCGAAGCTCCAGGCGGTGCAGCTTTCATCGTCGATCGGAACCCAGAAGTGGCCGTGGATCGGGTGATCGCCGCGCGGGGGCACCATCGTGAACGACGGCATGACCCAGGGCGTGATGCGCCAGTAATACTTGCCGTCTTCCGCATTGCGGCGGGCGCCGATGTAGAGGCCGCCCGGATGCTCGACGACTTCGAAGACGGGCTTCGAATCGGCGAGGTTATACTTGTTGCCAGCAGCGCCCTTGAACAGCGGATCGTTGTTCAGGTCACCGCGATGCAGGAAGGACACGTGGCTCGAGTCGATACCGCCTTCCATTGCCTGCAGCCAGTTGTTCTCCTGAAGGCGCTTGGAGACGAAGATATTCTCGAGCGGGACGTTGGTGAACTCCCATTCGGGCAGCGTCGGCTGGCTTTCGGCCGGACCCATATAGGTCCAGAGAATGCCGCCCTTCTCGATCAGCGGATAGGACTTCAGCTTGATCTTCGCAGCGTAGCCGGATTCGGCGGGCTCGGAGGGCACTTCAACGCACTGGCCGGTCGTGTCGAACTTCCAGCCATGGTAGGGGCAGCGCAGGCCGCATTCTTCGTTGCGGCCGAACCACAGAGAAACGCCGCGATGGGCGCAGAATTCGTCGATCAGGCCGAGCTTGCCTTCGCTGTCGCGGAAGGCCACGAGGCGCTCGGAAAGCACCTTGACGCGCACGGGCGGGCAATCGTTTTCCGGCAGCTCCGAGGAAATCAGGATGGGCTGCCAGTACGACCGGAAGAGGTCACCCATCGGGGTTCCAGGTCCCGTCTGCGTGACGAGTTCGTTCTGTTCTTTTTTCAGCATTTCGAGCTCCCGTAGCGCGGTCCCGCCGTCTGCCACCCTCTTTCCCCAAAGGAGGGGCATTCGGGGCGTTGACCAGTGTCGGGACACTTGTTATTGAACCGGCCAGTTCCTTCATACGGAACGCTGTTCCGCAGCCGACCCGAACGAACACCTATCATTTCACCAGACAAGACGTCAACGAGGAGCGCCCGATGTCCGACCGGATCGAACTGTGCAAGACCGACGATGTGGCCGAAGGTACCGCCATCAAGGTCGAGACCAACGATCTGATCCTCGCAGTGTTCAATCTGAACGGTGCTTTTTATGTGATCGACGACACCTGCACCCATGGTCCGGGCTCGCTGTCGGAAGGGCCCATCTGCGGCGACGTCGTGGAATGCGATTTCCACAACGGTTCGTTCAATATCAAGACCGGCGAAGTCGTCGATCCGCCTTGCATGATCCCGATCAAGACCTACGCGACCACGGTGGAAAACGACACCATCTATATCGACGTCTGATCAGGTCCCGCCCGCCGGCGCCTTGCGCGCGACTGCAACCGTGAGCGTCCTTATGGAGACGATACGCAGGAAGAAAGCGGCTTTGGAGGGACTTCCTGCCTCCTCCGCCGCCGACTCGTCCGTCAAGGTTGCGACCAAGCGGCCGGAGCCGACGCGCCTGTCTTCCGTCGCCATGGCGGTTCGCCTGCTGAAGACCTTCTCCGAAGGCGAGGCCGAGATCGGCGTGACAAGCCTCTCGCGGCGTCTTGGCGTGGCCAAGAGCACGGTCTACCGGCTCGCCACCACACTGGTCTCCGAAGGGCTGCTCGAACAAAACCCCGAGACGGAAAAATACCGGCTCGGCGTAGCCCTCTTCGGGCTCGGCGCGCTGGTGCGGCAACGCATGAATGTGGCGACCGACGCGCGTCCGTTTCTCTTCCATCTTCGCGAGGCGACGAACGAGACTGTGCATCTCGCCATTCTCGACCGCGAAGAAATCATTTACGTGCTCAATCTCGAGAGCAATCAGGCGATCCGCATGCGCGCCGATCTCGGCGCACGGAAGCCTGCCTATTGCACGGCAGAGGGCCGCGCGATGCTGGCTTTCCAGCCGCAATCGCTGATCGACGAGATTTTCGCGCATGGCCTCGTGCCGCGCACTCCCAAGACAGACACCGATCACCGTCATCTGCTGGACGCCTTGGCCGAAGTACGGCAAAAAGGTTTTGCGACAGAAGACGAGCAGAGCGAGCTCGGGATGCGTTCGGTCGCAGCACCCATTCGCAACGCCAATGGACGCGTGATCGCGGCCGTGGGTGTCGCGGGCCCCATGCAGCGCATTTCCGACGAGGCGCTGGCATCGTTCGCGCCTCTCGTCGCGGATGCCGCGCAGGTGATTTCCGCCCGTCTCGGATATCAATCCCTGTCAGGCTTCTAACCGGCCCTCGCGGGCTTCCTGTTCATCGATCCAATGACACCGGCCAAGAAACATGAAACAGATCACGATCACGGGTGGGAACATCACATTCGACTGCGCGGAGGACGATACGATCCTGCGCGCTGCGCTGCGCGCCGGCCTCGGCTTTCCCTATGAATGCAATGTCGGCTCTTGCGGCAATTGCCGCTTCGAACTCGTCGAAGGCGAAGTCGAGCACGAGCGCAAGGATTCGCCCGCCTATACGGAGCGTGATGTGCAGCGCAAGCGCTGGCTGGGATGCCAGGCGAAGCCGCACAGCGATTGCAAGGTGAAGGTCA
>JAQGKN010000023.1 GCA_028290085.1 Hyphomicrobiales bacterium | reverse complement strand
GTTGTCGTGGGTGAGGGCTCGGTGCTCAGCATGGGCGTGTTCATCAGCTCCTCGACAAAGATCATCGACCGCGCCACCGGCCAGATCCATGTCGGCTACGTGCCGCCCTATTCAGTCGTCGTGTCGGGCAACCTGCCGGGCAAGCCGCTGCCGGACGGACAGCCGGGCCCCTCGCTCTATTGCGCCGTGATCGTCAAGACGGTCGATGCGCAGACCCGCTCCAAGACGGGCATCAACGAACTTTTGAGGGATTGATGGCCGGTCTCCTGTCGGGCGAGGGTTTCCGCTTCCTGTTCCGGACCGACAAGGGGGTCGTGAACCGCGAGGTCTGGTGGCTCGGCACTGCGATGACGGGGGCTGTCGCCTTCGTCACCACCGCCATCTGGTTCGCCATCGCGCCGCTCGCCACAAGCGATCTGGCGCGGCGCGGGCTCGTCGATCCCATGGCGCTGACTGTCTACGTCTATTTGATGCTCTATGCCTTCATCGTGCTGCTGTGCGGGGTCTGCTGGTACAATCTGTCGGCCAAGCGCTTCCGCGATATCGGCCGCGCCCCGTCGTTCGCGGGCCTGCCGCTGGTGATGGCGCTGTGCTCGGGCGCGCTGCACTGGCTGCAGCCGCGCGTAGCAGAATCGATCCCCGGCTGGACGGTGACCGCCCTCGACATCGTGACGCTGGGTGTGATCCTCTGGGCGCTCTATGAACTCGGGAGCAAGCCCGGCGCCAAACAGAGCCAGCCATGACGATTGCTCAACCCACAGCCTTCGAGATTGCGCGCGATCTGATCCGCTGCGCCTCCGTCACGCCGCGTGACGAGGGCGCGCTCGATGTCGTGGGGCGCGTCCTGGCTGCTGCCGGGTTTACTGTGGAGAAGGTGCGTTTCACCGAGCCCGGCACGCCCGATATCGACAATCTCTACGCGAAAATCGGCGAGGGGGGCCCTTGCCTGATGTTTGCGGGCCATACGGATGTGGTGCCCGCGGGCGATGCCGCCGCTTGGCGCTTCGATCCCTTCTCCGGCGTCAGCGCCGACGGCATGCTCTGGGGCCGTGGAGCGGTGGACATGAAGGGCGGCCTTGCTGCGAGTGTCGCGGCCGCAGCCGCGCATGTGGCTGAACATGGGACGCCGCACGGCTCCATCGCCTTTCTCATCACGGGCGACGAGGAAGGGCCGGCCGTCAACGGCACGGTCAAGCTGCTCGACTGGGCGCGCGCCCGGGGTGAGCATTTCGACCATTGCATCCTCGGCGAACCCACCAATCCGAATGCGCTCGGCGACATGATCAAGATCGGCCGCCGGGGCTCGCTGACCGGCCGGCTGGTCGTGCATGGCAAGCAGGGCCATGTCGGCTATCCGCATCTGGCCGAAAATCCCATTGAGCCGATGGTGCGCATTCTCGCGGCCCTGAAGGCGGCGCCCCTCGATGCGGGCACCGCGCATTTCGAGCCTAGCAATTTGGAGGTGACGACGGTCGATGTGGGCAATTCCGCGACCAATGTCATCGCCGGCGAGGCGCGAGCGACTTTCAACGTCCGCTTCAACGATCTCTGGACGCCCGAGACGCTGCGCGCCGAGATTTCCGGCCGCGTGAAAAGCGCGACCGGCACTGCCCGGGTCGATCTCACCTTCGATCCGACCAATGCGGTCGCCTTCCTCACCTCGCCCGGCCCCTTCGTCGAGGTGGTCGCCACCGCCGTCGAGGCCGAGATCGGACGGCGCCCTGCTCTGTCCACCTCGGGGGGCACGTCGGACGCCCGTTTCATCCAGGCTCATTGCCCCGTCGTCGAATTCGGCCTCGTGGGCTCGACCATGCATGCGGTCGACGAGCGCTGCGCCATCGCGGATCTGGAGACGTTGGCTTCGATCTATGGGCGGGTGATCCGCGCCTATTTCGCCGGATAGGCATCACGCTCTCTTGATCGCGCATTGCTGCGTTGCAGCAAATCGCGCTTCCCTCTGAACCGCGACTAAAGTTTAATCGTTGCGCAGGACTGGGGAGAGCGGGAGCCGACCATGATTCTGGCTGCGGACGAAGTCGCGCGTTCCTTGAACGGCGCTTGGGATTTGCTCAATCGGCGCGCTCAGGGCCTCGCGCGGTTCGAGTTCGGCGAGGCCTCCTTCTGGCGCAGTTTCGGGGCGCCTTTTTTGGCGGCGCCAGCATTCGTGGTGTCGCTGGCCGCAGATCGCCTTCAGGCCGGCCTTTTCGAAGGCGGATCCCTCTTCGACAATGCGAGCGTCGTCGCGCGTGCCGGATTTGATTTCGCCGCACTCTGGCTCACCCTGCCACTGCTCGGCATCGCGTTGGCCTCATCGCTGCGTGTCGGGCGCGGGCTCGTGCCCTTCATAATCGTGTGCAACTGGTCCTGCGTGCTCGCGGCCGCGATCCTGGCCGTGCCCTCGCTGATGCTGGCAATCGGCTGGGCGACTGCGGCTCTCGCCACGCTCTACAGCGTTGCCGCCATCGTCATCATTATGCAGATGCGCTGGTTCACCGCGAAAATCACCCTGGGGGTCACGAGCGGGGTGGCGCTGATGCTGGCAACCTGCGACGGGCTTGTCGGGCTCGGCGTGCTGCGCGCACTCGTATAAGCGCTCAGTAGTCGACGGCGATCAGATAGAGGCCGGCGGCGGGGGCGACCATTCCGCAGCGCTGGCGGTCTCTTGCCTCGAACGCATCCTGCAGATCGCGCGCGGACCATGCGCCCGAGCCCACATGTTCGAGCGAACCCACCATCGAGCGCACCTGATGATGCAGGAAGGAGCGCGCGGAGGCGTAGATATGTACCTCTTGCCCAACACGCGAGACGTTGAGCTTGTCGAGCGTGCGCAGCGGACTGTTGGCCTGGCAGTCGGAATCGCGGAACGTCGAAAAGTCATGATGTCCCAGCAGCAATTGCGCGGCGGCGTGCATGGCATCCGTATCGAGGCTGCGTTTCACGAGCCACGCGCGATCGCGATCTACAGTGAGTGGCGCGCGACGATTGACGATGCGGTAGAGATAGTGCCGCCGGGTCGCCGAAAAACGCGCATCGAACTCGTCGGATACGATCTCGACGGAAACGACCGCCACCGAGTGAGGCCGCATATGCGCGTTGACCGCATCGCGCAGGCGATCCCCGCGCCATACCTTGCGCAAATCGACATGCGCTACCTGCCCCGTTGCGTGCACGCCGGTGTCGGTGCGGCCCGCGCCGCGAATATGCGCCGGGCGGCCGTCGACGCGTTCCAGCGCATCTTCGATAACCTGCTGCACGGCGAGCCCGTTGTTTTGCCGCTGCCAGCCGACGAAAAGCGTGCCGTCATATTCGATATTCAGCCGGTAGCGCGACATTACGCAGCCTGAAGTTGTGTGCCGGCGGCAAGCCGCGCGCCGCGCAGGAAATCCTGCGCCTTCATGGGCGCCTTGCCCGCGCGCTGCACCTCGATGAGGCGCAAAGCGCCTGTGCCGCAGGCCACCGTGAGTGCATCGTCGAGCAAAGTGCCGGGAGCACCCGTGCCTTCGACGAGCTTGCTGCGCAGCACCTTGACGCGCTCGATGCCCTTGCCGAGATCGGCCTCGAAAAAGGCGCCGGGAAACGGCGAGAGACCGCGCACATAGTCGTGCAGGCTTTTGGCGTCGCGCGTCCAATCAATGCGGCTTTCGGCTTTCTCGATCTTGTGCGCGTAGGTGACGCCCTCTTCGGGCTGCGGCCTGAAGTGCAGCGAGCCACGCGACAGCGCGGCCAGCGCGCGCCCCATCAGATCGGCGCCGATGACGCTGAGCCGGTCGTGCAATTCGCCCGCCGTCATATCCGGGCCGATGGCAACATGCTCGGCCATGCCGACGGGGCCGGTGTCGAGCCCCTCTTCCATGCGCATGACCATGACGCCGCTTTCCGCATCGCCCGCCATGATCGCGCGCTGGATCGGCGCGGCGCCGCGCCAGCGCGGCAGCAGCGAGCCATGCAGGTTAAGAAAGCCGAGACGTGGCGCATCGAGGATGGCTTTGGGCAGGATCAGGCCATAGGCGACGACGACGGCAGCGTCGGCATCATGTGCGCGAAACTGCTCGGCGGCTTCTTCGCCGCGCAGGCTTTTGGGCGTGAAGACCAGGCAGCCGAGTTTTTCCGCCAGCGCATGGACGGGCGACAGCCGCAGATCCATGCCGCGCCCGGCGGGCTTGGGCGCGCGGGTGTAGACCGCGACGATCTCGTGACCCTGGCCCAAAATCTCCGTCATGACGGGAACGGCGAAGTCGGGTGTGCCCATGAAGACGATGCGCATGTTGGGCCGATCAGACTTCGGTGGCGGTGCGGCGCGCGACCTTGGTGAATTTGCGCATGACGCGCTCGCGCTTCAGCCGCGAAATATGGTCGATGAAGAGCACGCCGTTGAGATGGTCTATCTCGTGCTGGAGCGCGGTTGCCAGCAAACCGTCGGCTTCGAGTTCCTGCGTCTTGCCGTCCTTGTCGAGGTAGCGGACACGCACCCGATCGGGCCGCTCGACCTCCTCATAATATTCGGGGATCGACAGGCAGCCTTCCTCATAAACCGAGAGCACGTCCGACGCCCAGACGATCTCGGGGTTGACGACGCAAATGGGCTTGGGGCCATCTTCCGGCTTGGCGATATCGATCACGAGGATGCGGCGCGGCACGGCGACCTGAATCGCGGCCAGACCGATGCCCGGCGCGTCATACATGGTCTCCAGCATGTCCTCCATCAGACGGCGCACCTGCGCGTCGATCTCGGCCACGGGTTCGGAAACCAGACGAAGCCGGGGATCGGGGAGGCTGATAATCGGAAGAAGGGCCATGAAAATGCTCGCTGAAGCGTCTTGCTCGTTATGCGAACGACATAAGCATTGGGGGGAGCGTGGTCAATCATGAGGCGATGTTCATCTTTCGTTCGCGCGAAAGTTCGAATCGCGCTAATCTCATTGGATGGACAACACACTCCTCATCCTGGGCGGCGTGCCGCTGACTGGCTTCCACATTCTGCTCGCAGGCTCGGGAGCGGTGCTGCTCGTCGTTCTCCTGCTGGCCGTGTCGCTGCGAGGCTCCAGCCGGGACCGCGCGATGGAGGCTGCCGCCGCGCGCGAACGCCAGCATGAGCTCGACGACAAGATGGCGGACCTCGCCCGCCTCAACGCCGAGCTGAGCGGACGCCTGCAGACCATGGCGGAGGTGCTGAGTTCGCGGCAATCCGATCTAGCGCGTGTTGTGACCGACCGGCTCGATGCCGTGGGACAGCGCGTCGGGCAAGGGCTCGAGTCGAGCGCCAAGACCACAACCGACAATCTGGCCAAGCTCGGTGAACGGCTCGCCGTGATCGATGCGGCACAGGCGCAAATGCGCGGCCTCACGGCGGAGGTCGTGTCGCTGAAGGATATTCTCGCCAACAAGCAGAGCCGGGGCGCCTTTGGACAGGGGCGGATGGAGGCCATCGTGCGCGACGGGCTGCCGCCCAGCGCCTATGAATTCCAGCACACGCTCTCCAACGGCAAGCGGCCCGATTGTGTTATCCGCCTGCCCGGCGACGACAGGGTGATGGCCCTCGACGCAAAGTTTCCGCTCGAAGCCTTCACCGCCTTGCGGGATTCCCGGGATGACGAAACACGGCGGCAGGCGGCGGTCCGCGTACGCGGCGATCTCGGCAAGCATGTGAAGGATGTGGCTGAGCGCTATCTGCTGCCCGGCGAGACGCAGGATATCGCGCTGATCTTCGTGCCGTCGGAATCGATCTATGCCGACCTGATCGAGCATTTCGACGATGTGGTGCAGCGCGCTCACCGGGCGCGCGTCGTCATTCTCTCGCCCTCGCTGCTGATGATGGCGATTCAGGTGACGCAAGCGCTGGTGCGCGACGCCCGCATGCGAGAGCAGGCCCATGTCATCCAGCACGAGGTGCGTATCCTCCTGCAGGATGTCACGCGCCTCAAGGATCGTGTCGGCAAGCTCGATACACATTTCCGGCAGGTGC
>JAQGKN010000635.1 GCA_028290085.1 Hyphomicrobiales bacterium | reverse complement strand
CATGCACGATGCCGCTGATCACGCGCCGATCGTCCACCCTCGCCTTGCCTCGCGTGTTGGTGGGTAGATGCGGCGCGATCTTCGAAAACTGCGTGTCCGTTAGCCAGAATTGATCCCGATTCATCGTCGCTTCCTTTCGGAAGCCGTGAATCACAAGGCCATCCTCATGCCAACCATTTTATGGGTCTGGACCCTAATGCCTGACCGAAAAGCTGCGCTAGCAGAGGCTATAATGACCGCGGGTCAGTTGATTGCGGACGTGCTGCGTGATGGCAAGGCGTCCGCTCCGGTGAGCGTAGTGATCCGAGATGAACGCGATCGAACGATTGCTTCTGTCGAAGTTGTCGTCTCAGTCTCTGAATCTCTTTTCGAGGTAATATAGTCTGGAGCGGAGCGCGAGTGCGACTGGATAAGCACTGTGGGCCGTCAGCAATTCGACAATGGCGCGCTACGTATTTTGGCATCTGTTCCCCCCATGCATTGCGCTCGAAGCACATTTCGAGTTCGGGCAACGTAAGGATCAAGTTGCAAACTGAGCACCACCCCGCTTTTGGACCAGCCCGGCGTCACGGTGCATTCGCGCGCCCCGCACCCGGTGCAGGCGAATTGTCGGGAGTGCCTCTCGGCAGCGTCCTCAGCCCACGCGATTACTGGGGGACTATACTTTTATCTAATATTCGGAATATTTTTGCGCGGGGCGAGTCGCCTCTCGAAAGCGCGATATCGCGTTCAACGGCAATCAGGGGTGGGGAAATGCGCGGGATATCATTCTGGTTCTTTGCTACGGCGACGATCTACGTGACGTTGGGCATGGCCTTTGGCATCTTCATGGCGGCGTCGCAGGATCATAGTCTAGCGCCAGCCCACGCACACTTGAATCTGGTGGGTTGGGTGACGACGGCGATTTTCGGTGTCTACTATCACATCGTTCCAGAAGCAGGTAAGCAGACGCTCGCGAAGATCCATTACGCCGTGGCGACTTTGGGCGTGGTAATTATGGTGCCAGGTATCGTGCTGGCGATGCGCCAGCAAAGTGAAGGCTTGGCGAAGGCCGGGGCCGTCATCACGCTCCTCTCAATGCTGATATTCGTCTACACTGTGTTCCGTAATCGTCGTGCACCGTCCGTTGCGTAATGGCGACTGACGAGCTTCGTGCGCGGGTCAACGCCCTCAGATGAAGGAAAACTTGGAAGCGCTGGCCGAGGTCTGCGGGGATGGCGGTCTTTATTGCTCCGGCCATGCCGTTCCGACACCGCATGCCCGGGCTTCGAATTCCAGCATTCTGGATACTAGGACTTGCGTCCGTTGTGCCTGTGCGGCGGGCGCCGCCGCGTAGCGCATTATGATAACGGCGATGTCACGCGCCACGCCTATTTGGGTCGTGCGAGAGATCTGACCCCGCCGGTGATCCCTCCGAAGCCCCCGGCCTCAGCGACTGGTACGAGTTGGCGGGAGAGTTACGCCTGTCCCATTGGGCATTTCACCGTTGAACTTCGGGCCATTAGCGCGACATCAATTGCCTTGCTGACCAGGTCGGGGAACAGTGTGGAACCTGCCTTGTCACTCAAAATGGACGGGGACCGCACGGAGCTCACGAGCCGGTCTTACGCCGACATTGGGTACGGCCATCGCCGGTTTGAAGTGAAGGACAGCATCACCAAGGAATGCATCTGCAAGTATCCTAGTGGTGGGTGTCCGGTCGGAACCGCCTATCGGCGTCAGGAGATCACTATTGAGGCTGCCGCAGGACAAACTTCGGCGGCGAACATTGCGGCTATAAGCCAGCCTGCTCGCGCACGGGGTGTATCGGTGCCAGCTTCAGCTTCTGTAGTAGCGCCACGAGGAGAAGGAGCTAATGGCCGATCGCAGTATCGTGCCCTGACGATCGGTTCAACAAACCGCGCTCCAGTCGCAGAAGCTTTGGAGAGGTCGACGCCGCAACAGGCCGCGCCAACTTATCCTGGCCAGCCCGATTCTGGGCGCGGATTGCCTCAACAGCCAAAAATGCTGGCTACGTCTTCGCAACGGCTCAGCCCCATCGCGACACAGCAGCCGGCGACAGCCAATCCCGACCGTGAAAAGAAGGCTTCTGAGAAGGCCATTCCATCTACTGCCGTCGACGGTCGAGTTCCGCTTGACGAGGTGCGCAGGCGCTTTGACTTGAGTTCGTACGCGAATGCGTCCCTGCATGACAGAGTGACAGTCCTTACGGACAGCAAGGTATTCACAGGCTTTCCCACTACAGATGAAACGTACAATTCTGAAATTATCAAGGCGATTTCAGCGGCGCTGAAGCGTAGCGATTATCAGGACCTGATTGCTTGCAGTGCACTGGCGATGTTTATGGAGCGGGGCGATCCTGGGATGTTGAAGGCCGCAGCAGGCATTTCCCTGATTTCCAATCAAATGAGTTCAGACTTTGGCTTCGGCAACGCTGATGAAGCAATGTTGCGATCTGCTAAAGATATGGCGAATCGGAACAATCAAGAGCTTCGAGACATGATGGTCAAGTGCGGCAAACTTATGGTTCTTGGCATGGTTCTCATTCCTTAGGAAACGCGCATCATGGCGCGTGTACCTACTGACATCGGGCTCTCAAGTTAGGTCCAGACCAATCTAAACGCGCTTGAAAAACCGAGCATATGCATCAACATACGTGATCGGGATGTCGAGCTCGCGTTGATAAATCTCGTTGTGTATGAAGGTTATCTCGGCATCCAAAGAGCCCTCCGCGACGTCGATGTACCAACACTTCCGTCCACCATCCTCGCCACTGCTCCAACGATAGCGACGTGCCTTGAGGATTTCCTTCAGGTCGAACGCAGCGCCTTCCGCCCAAACGCGACAGGTCCTTTGCCGGGCGTCATGGAGGAGCGCGGAAAGGGCGGTCTGTCCAGATCTGGGCAGAGGTCTGCCCAGATCTGGATAGCAGCCTGACAATCGGTCACGGCCCTGTGCTCATCGAAGAAGAAGCCGGCTGCAGCTGCCAGATAGGCCAGCTTGCTGCCTCGTATACCTTCGGCAGCCCACGGGATCTGAGACATGCTGCAGGCCCAGGGCTTCGTCTCGAATGCCGGGCTCAGGCGTTCAGCAAACTTCCGGTCAAAGGCAGAGTTGTGCGCAATGATGATCGCCGCTCGTCCGACATGCTCTTCCACCTGTGTGAGATCGATCGTTTGCCCTTGCACCATCTCATCCGTGATTCCGGTAAGCGCAGTGATCTCCGCAGGAATGGAAATGCCCGGATCTTGATAGCTCTGGAAGGCCTCCCCGACCGCGAGGAGGTCTCCTCCGACCGTGTAGAGGAAGGGCACCATTGCGATCTCGATGATCTCGTCTTTGGCTGGGTCTAGGCCGGTCGTCTCCAGATCCAGGAAGATCCCGAGACGCTCGTTTGGGGCAGGGGCGTTTATTGGCGCTATGCGCGGCTGGAAGCGCCGCAGAACCTTGTAATCGCCGGACTGCTCCAGGATAGCTGCCAGGTCCTCGAGGTCGGTGGGGGTGGGTGTGGTCATGCTTATATTTACTCGCAGGCTAGCCCCATTCGGCTTTGGGCTTTGTAGCGTGTTTACAAGCCCCTAGCGCGTCTGTGAATGGATAGACCAGCAACGTAAACACGCGGCCACCAGGACCGCGATTTTTGCATCACCTAACGGGAGCGCTCACGATTACGGACGATGCGACCGGCCTCGATGGGATTGCCGTCCTCGTCGTAAATGCGCGTGCTCGTAAAGCCCGCAGGCCAAATTGAAGTCACCCAAGCTCTGATATTGAACCCGATACGAATCTGCGTGATCGGATTTGGATTCTCGCTGCTGTGCTGATGTTCCCACATTGCGGGGGGCACATAGAGGACGTCGCCAGCCTCCCAGGGGATGCGCTTACCCTGCATATCTGTGAAGCCATTACCCTCGATCGCGTAGACGACGGCCTCGAGGTGCTTGTGCCGGCCACTTTGATGGAAACCTGGCTCGATCCAGCGGTTTGTGATCGCGACGCTGACAGCCCGGAACCCGTTCTTGGGCACAACGAGGTAATTGGAAAAGTCGTGCTGGTTTTTGGTGGCCGCGATGGCGCCTTGCGGATTGTAGCTTTCGCCGTCGGGCAGCTTCTCCTTATTGGTGGGTGCCTGCTCCAGATGTATGACGGCGCGCGCCCCGTCCGGATAATATTGTGACGCCTCCTCCGGCATGCCAGCCATCACTGCGGGATCATTGGGGCCGCAGGTCTCGATTTGCTCGATCCGCGCGACCCGTAGAAAACGTTCCAGGTCGAAACACATGCCGTGCAGAATCAGAACGGGCACATCACCTGTATTGAAATGCTGGTGCGTCGCCCAAAATGGAATTTGCAGTGTGCTGCTCTTGTGCCAATTGAAGCGCATTCCATCGATGATGCTGAACCCTTCGCCCTCAAGGATATGCATCGACTCCTCACCATGCCGATGCTTGCCCGTATGCCAGCCGACAGGGATCTCCGATTTCAGAACATTGCTGCCCATGGTCGCAAAACCGAGGTGGTTGGCGACCATCAACTTTACTTTTGCATCGTGGGGGGTCGAGATCCAGGGGATGTCCTTATCTCGTGCGACGAGGAAGGTCTCTTCGAGCTCATCCTGAATTTGGTTTGGTGCTTCGAGCCATTCTTCATAAAAATTTTTAGCCATGTGACGTCCTCTAGCCAGAGATGCACCCCAAAAACATCAATCCGCATGTCTTTGGGCCATAGATTCCTTCCTCAGCAATTTGGCGACGAAGTGCCGCAACGCAAAGCGTTGAGCATCGCGCATACTGCGAACGGTACCGTCTTTGACGGCTGCAAACAGATCGTTATTCATGCTCGTTCGTTCCGAGCCAGACAGTTCCTGAAGAGCGGGGATCTGCTGAATCATCTGCATGAGGGTGTCAAGATCCGGATAGTCGACGACATAGCTGAGGAAGCGATCCCGTATGGCCTCATCGATCAGATCGGGACGATTGCTGGTCAGTATGATCGTCGCACGAGATGTGTCGAGATCGTCGATCGAGTGGAAGAACACGCTGTCCTGTGAGAAATGCCACTCTTTTGCGTGCTGGCTGCCACGCGACATGAAGATGGACTCGACATCATCGAAGAGAAGAACCGAGCGCTGGCCCGCTGCTGTGAAGCCCGATCTGGCATGCATGAAAATATCGCGAATGCGCTCTTCGCTTTCGCCATAGCGGGAGCGGGAAATCTCGCCGCCGTCCACGAAGGCCATGACTATCGGTGGTTCGTTATCTGCCTGGAACCTGAGTCCGAGTTCGTAGGCCAGGCGTTTGGCGAGCGTCGTCTTTCCTGTTCCAGGAGGGCCGCTGAGCATGAAGCCTTTGACCAAACCGCGCGTCGATCCGGAACGCCATTGGTGTTCCGTGATGGCGGTCATCTCTGCGAGAAGATCGAGATAGTTGCTGCCGACAATGTCACTGCCGCGAACGACGCCGGTTTCATCGGTGGCGCCGAAGAGCAGAGACAGCTTTTCAAACGATACGACGTTTCCCGCAGAAATGTGATGATGGCCCTCGTTTGCACGCATTTTTTGCCCCGCACCCAAAGTCTCAAGAGAAGGATACATCAGCGGCAGCTTCGCGCACCTAGCCGAAATCGGCGACCGGTGTCGATGTCGCGTCGATTGTGCAGTAAACGTCCGGGTTCGATAAGGTCCCAGAGCGGGCTCGACGTCGAGCCTACGTGTGTTTGGACAAATGCATGAGCGCGCAAGGAACACTCCTTGCGCGCTGTCGTCATAGCTGCCCGGCAACGAGCCTTACTCGGCAGCGTGCGCCTGCGTCTGCACCAGCGTGTTGACGAGGTTGAGCGGCGAGTCGGTCTCCTCGAGCATGCCCCAGCTCTTCACCCATTCCGTCGTGCGTTCGAGTTCGTCATGCGGGATGGGCGCGGGGT
>JAQGKN010000631.1 GCA_028290085.1 Hyphomicrobiales bacterium | reverse complement strand
ACGCTTGCTGTGTCCCCCGTGCACTCGCGAGTGCGGGAGCACACATGCAATGTGGTTGGCGGACGGGCCAGGCAGGCGTATCACTCGCTGCCGGTTCGTTTCGTCGAATCGCGTACCGCCCCTCTTTATCGTCGAGACATATGGCAGCCGTCGAACAATTCGCGGGCCGGCTCAATCTTGTGGCCGCTCATGATGTGAACACACCAACCTATCGCGTCGCTCCGCATAATATTGAAGCGGAGCAGGCGCTCATTGGCGCGATCCTCGTCAACAACGACGCTTACGATCGCGTGTCCGACTTTCTCAAGCCCGATCATTTTTCCGAAGAGCTGCATCGCCGCATCTTCGAGATCGCTTCGCAGCTGATCAGAGCGGGCAAGGTCGCAACACCCGTCAAGCTGAAGACTTTTCTAGGCGACCACGACCTGGGCGGCATCACCGTGCCGCAATATCTGGCGCGACTCGCATCCGAAGCCACGACCGTCATCAATGCGGAGGATTACGGCCGCACGATCTACGATCTCGCGATCCGGCGTAACCTGATCGGCATCGGCGAAAATATCGTCAACGCCGCCTACGATTCGCCCGTTGATTCCGCGCCGCGTGAGCAGATCGAGGAAGCGGAGCGCCGCCTCTACGAAATCGCGGAACAGGGCCGCTACGATGGCGGATTCCAGCGCTTCTCCGACGCGCTCACGACCGCCATCGACCTGGCCGCGCAAGCCTACGAGCGCGACGGTAAGTTGTCGGGCGTGTCTACTGGCCTCATCGATCTCGACGCCAAGATGGGCGGCCTGCAGCGCTCCGATCTCGTGATCGTCGCGGGACGCCCCGGCATGGGCAAGACCGCACTCGCAACGAACATCGCCTTTAACATCGCCAAGGCCTACGAATCCAGGGTGAAGCCTGATGGCTCGAACGAGACGCTCAATGGCGGCGTCGTCGGCTTCTTCTCCCTCGAAATGTCGGCCGAGCAGCTGGCCACGCGTATCATCGCCGAGCAATCGGGCGTGGCCTCCTACAAGATTCGTCGCGGCGACATGACGGATCAGGAGTTTCACCGCATCGCGGAAGCGGCGCGGAAGATGCAGCAGATCCCCTTCTACATCGACCAGACCGGCGGCATCTCGATTGCGCAGCTCGCAGCGCGTGCCCGCCGCCTCAAGCGCCAGCGCGGCCTCGACGTTCTCGTCGTGGACTATCTCCAGCTGCTGTCGGGCTCCAAGTCCAAGGGCGAGAACCGCGTTCAGGAATTGACCGAAATCACGACCGGCCTGAAGGCGCTGTCGAAAGAGCTGAACGTGCCGGTCATGGCATTGTCGCAATTATCCCGACAGGTCGAGAACCGCGAGGACAAGCGCCCGCAATTGTCCGATCTGCGTGAATCTGGCTCGATCGAACAGGACGCCGACGTGGTGGTCTTCGTGTATCGCGAGGAATATTACCTGAAGAACCGCGAGCCCCGGCCGGGTTCGGAAGAGCACATCACCTGGATGTCGGAGATGGAACGCGCGCACGGCAAGGCCGAAGTTATCATCGGCAAGCAGCGTCACGGCCCCACCGGCACCGTCGAACTTTCGTTCGAGGCGGAGATGACCCGGTTCGGCAATCTGGCGCGTGAGGATCAATCGCCGGAGCGCGAATACGAGTGATTACCGCACCTCCCTCGACATCCGGCCCGAAGGCAGGCGACGCGCAGGCGGTTCTCACGATCGACCTCGCCGCACTCGCGGAGAACTGGCGTCAACTCGCGATGCGCGTCGCGCCCGCAACCTGCGCCGCCGTCGTCAAGGCAGACGCATATGGCATCGGCATCGAAGCCGCTGTGCCCGCGCTGGTCGCGGCGGGCTGCAAGGTGTTCTTCGTTGCCCACGTCAGCGAGGCACGGCGCGTGCGCGCGCTGGATTCGAAGGTCGATATCTATGTGCTGAATGGCCTTTTGCCCACAGCCGTGGAGCCCTGCCTAGCCCTGAACCTGCGGCCAGTTCTCGGCTCGCTCAGCGAAGCGCGGCTTTGGGTGGCCGCCGCGGGGGCCGCCCCGTGTGCACTGCATGTCGACACCGGCATGAAACGGCTTGGCGCGGGGTTGGCGGAAATTCCCGATCTGGCTGCGCTGCGGCTGAATGCAGATCTTCTGATGACGCATTTCGTGGCGTCGGAGAACCCCGGCGACCCGCTCAACCGGCAGCAGATCGAGCGCTTCGCGGAGATCCGCGCGCTGCTGCCGCCGATGCGCGCGAGCCTTGCCAATTCCTCGGCGCTGTTCCTGCCCGAGCAGCCCTTTGGCGACCTGGTGCGTCCGGGCTACGCCCTCTACGGCGGCAACCCGACGCCAGGCCTCGACAATCCGATGCGCGCAGTCTTGCGGCTCGACGCGCCCATCCTGCAAACGCGCGTGATCGAGGCTGGTGAAAAGGTCGGCTACAACGCGCAATGGACTGCCAATCGGCGCACCCGACTGGCAACGATCGGCATTGGCTATGCCGACGGTCTGCCCCGGCAGGCCATGTCCACCGATGCGAAGCCGGGCGGAGAAGCGATCGTCGCGGGGCACCGCGTCCCCTTCGCTGGGCGCGTGTCCATGGACCTCACCGTGCTCGACATTACCGATGTGCCCGAGACCGATGTGCGCGCAGGCACCCGCGCCTGCCTGCTCGGTCCCGAAATCTCCATCGACGATCTGGGCGCGCGCGCAGGAACGATCGGCTACGAGGTCCTCACAAGGCTCGGCCAGCGTTATCACCGCGTTTACGTCACGGAATGAATGGGGCTGGTGAAATCGGGTTTGTTCCGGTATTGTTCTCCTCATGATTTCTGAGGTGCAGAACATGTCCGATTCGCCCGAGACCCTCTCGTATGAGCTGAATTCTCCGCGCGCCCAGTGGCGTAGCAAGGCGCGTGGCAAGGCCGATTGCGCCGATGTGACAGCCCTGGTGCGTGCTGCACTCGACGAATTGCGTGAATCAGAGATTGCGCTGGAGCGCCAGCTCGGCGAATTGCGCGTGTATCTTGGGCATGCTGGCATTGGCCGCCCCTATCGTCCGCGCCTTTCCTGCTCAGGGGCCTGAGTTACACATGGCGAAGGCACGCTCTCAGTTCATCTGCCAGAATTGCGGCGCGATCACCCAGCGATGGGTCGGACGCTGCGAAGCCTGTGGCGAATGGAATTGCATCATCGAGGAAAATTCTGCCTCGGGCATAGGCGCCCAAGGTGCCATCGGTGCGCGGAAGGGGCGCGTGTTCCCGCTGGAAGGACTCTCAGGCGAAAGCAAGCCTGCTCCGCGCATCGTCTCTGGTATTGGCGAACTCGACCGGGTGACCGGCGGCGGCTTTGTGCCGGGCTCAGTCATTCTCATCGGCGGCGAACCCGGCATTGGAAAATCGACGCTCCTGATCCAGGCCTGCGCGACGCTGGCCGCCAAGGGCCATCGCGTCGTCTATATCTCGGGCGAAGAAGCGGTGGCACAGGTGCGCCTGCGCGCCGAGCGTCTGGGGCTTGCCAAGACGCCGGTCGAACTCGCCGCCGAGACGAGTGTCGAGGATATTACGGCGACGCTCATGCAGGGCCCGCGCCCTGCCCTCGTCGTCATCGATTCCATTCAGACCATGTGGACCGACAAGGTCGAGGCTACGCCGGGCACTGTCACGCAGGTACGTGGCTCGGCACAGGCCCTCATTCGCTATGCCAAAACCAGCGGGTCGACCGTCATTCTCGTGGGCCACGTCACCAAGGACGGTCAGATCGCCGGGCCGCGCGTCGTCGAGCACATGGTCGATGCGGTCGTCTCGTTCGAAGGCGATGGCGGGCACCATTTCCGCATTCTTCGCGCTGTGAAGAACCGTTTTGGGCCCACCGACGAGATCGGTGTGTTCGAAATGACGGGCTTGGGTCTCAGCGAAGTCTCCAATCCCTCCGCTTTGTTCCTGTCAGGACGCGATGCCTCGGCGCCCGGCGCAGCCGTCTTCGCGGGAATGGAGGGCACACGTCCGGTTCTGGTGGAGATCCAGGCACTGGTCGCGCCCACATCGCTCGGCACCCCGCGCCGGGCTGTCGTGGGCTGGGACACAGCGCGATTGTCCATGGTCATCGCCGTTCTCGAGGCGCATGCCGGGGTTCGGCTCGGGCAACACGATGTTTATCTCAATGTCGCCGGCGGATTGAAAATTGGTGAGCCGGCGGCGGATCTCGCGGCGGCGGCGGCGCTCGTCTCGTCGCTGACGGGCGCGCGCCTACCGCCTGACACAGTCTTTTTCGGAGAACTCGGCCTGTCTGGCGCGGTGCGTCCGGTTGTCCACACCGGGTTGCGACTGAAGGAAGCAGCCAAACTCGGCTTTGCGGCAGCGGTCGCGCCGGCGACCTCGCGCGAAGGCGAGAGCCCGGCCATCCCGGTTCGGGCCTGCGGGCACATTTCTGCCCTCGTCGCAGATATCGCAGCAGGCGGCGTGCCGCGCAGCCCGTCGCGTGAAACGGCGGCGCCTTCACGCTCACGGACGGCGGCCCTTCCGGCCTGAACCTTGTGAACCCCGGCCGCGGCAGGGGTGACGGAGCCAAACACCTCCGTTATAGAATGCGCAGCGCGGTGCGGATGGGGCTGACCCCGAATCGTTTTCGCTCGCGGCGAGGCCCAGAACACATGCCTTCCTATCTAGATCTTGGTCTGATCGTCGTCGTGCTGCTTTCGGCGCTTTTGTCCATGCTGCGCGGTTTCACGCGTGAAGTGCTGGCCATTGGTTCGTGGGCAGCGGCTGCGGCAGCCGCCTATTATTTTCACCCGCTCGTATTGCCCTTCGTGAAGACCTACGTCCAGAAGGACTCGGTGGCACTCGCGGTTGCAGCAGGTGCTGTCTTCTTCGTCACGCTGATCATCGTGTCGATCCTGACTGTCCGTCTTTCCGACGCCATTCTCGATTCAAAGGTCGGTGCGCTCGACCGTTCGCTGGGCTTCCTCTTCGGCGCTGGACGTGGCCTTTTGCTCTGTGTCGTCGCCTTTGTGTTCTTCAATTGGCTGGTGCCCGATAAGTCGCAGCCCGAATGGGTGAAGAACGCGCGCACGAAGCCTTTGCTTCAGGCCACCGGCGACCAGCTGATGGCTATGCTGCCGGACGATCCGGAGAGCACATTCCTCAACAAGTTCAAGAAGCCCAAGGGGGATGAGCCCGCGCCGGAAGACGTGACGCCGTCACCTGCCCCGTCACCCGCGCCGGGCCGCCGCACGGATGCTGCGCCCAGCGCGCCCAATCGCAGCACGTCGCCTGCGTCGCGTGGTTTGTGATCTGCCGCGCGCATTCGTCCATGTGACAATTGGACGAACATTACCTATCTAGAGGACGCGTGGGGCTAACCCGATGCGTCTGTTATAGCTTTTCGCCGACATCCAACTTCCTGGCCGCGGCCGGAGGGGAGACTTCCATGGTGAGCGCTCACGAGGCCCAATCGGGCCATGCCGGATCCGGCGTTGCTGCGATTGACGATCTGGATCTCGATTCGGATCGCCTTCGGGAAGAATGCGGAGTCTTCGGCATTTTCGGGCATCCGGAAGCTGCGGCCATCACGGCTCTGGGGCTGCATGCCCTTCAGCATCGCGGACAGGAAGCAGCGGGCATCGTCGCGTTTGATGGCAAGCGCTTCAACTCGGAACGCAGGCTCGGCCTCGTGGGCGATCACTTCTCGTCGGCCAAGACCATCGACCGCCTGCCTGGCTCCGCCTCGATCGGCCATGTGCGCTATTCGACGACCGGTGAGACTATTCTTCGCAACGTTCAGCCGCTGTTTGCCGAACTCGACACCGGCGGCTTCGCCGTCGCCCATAACGGCAATCTCACCAACGGCCTGACCCTGCGCCGCGACTTGATCCGCGAAGGTGCTATTTATCAGTCCACGTCAGACACCGAAGTCGTGCTGCATCTCGTGGCCCGCAGCCGCAAGCCGCGCATTCTCGACCGCTTCATCGAAGCGCTGCGCTATCTCGAAGGCGCCTATTCGCTCGTCGCGCTCTCCAACAAGAAGATGATGGGCGCGCGCGATCCGCTGGGCATTCGGCCGCTCGTTCTCGGCGAACTCGACGGTCATTACATCCTGGCGTCGGAAACCTGCGCACTCGACATCATCGGCGCGCGTTTCGTGCGCGACATCGAGAATGGCGAGGTCGTCGTGATCTCGGAAAGTGGCATCGAAAGCCACAAGCCCTTCCCTCCGCAGGCGCCACGTCCCTGCATCTTCGAATATATCTATTTCGCCCGTCCCGATTCCTACGTCCACGGTCGCCACGTCTACGACGTGCGCAAGCGGATGGGCGCGGAACTGGCGCGCGAGGCCGGTATCGAAGCCGACGTCATCGTTCCCGTGCCGGATTCCGGCGTGCCCGCCGCCATCGGCTATGCGCGCGAGTCGGGCATCCCGTTCGAACTCGGAATCATCCGCAATCATTAAGTTGGCAGCACCTTCATCCAGCCGACGCAATCGGTGCGAGAGCTGGGCGTGCGCATGAAGCACAGCGCCAACCGCTCGGTCATCGAGGGCAAGCGCGTCATCCTCATCGACGATTCCGTAGTGCGTGGGACGACCTCGCTGAAGATCGTGCGCATGATGCGCGAAGCCGGTGCGGCGGAAGTCCATTTCCGCATTTCCTCGCCGCCAATCACGCACCCCGATTATTACGGCATCGACACGCCAGAGCGCGAGAAACTGCTTGCCGCGACGCACACGCTCGAAGAAATGCGCCTGTATATGGGCTGCGACAGCCTGGCGTTCATTTCTGTCGATGGCATCTACCGCGCCATGGGTTACGAGAAGCGCGATGCCCTGAGGCCGCAATTCACCGATCATTGCTTCACCGGCGACTACCCAACGCATCTGACCGACGTCATGGGCGAGACTGGCAAGCAGCAGCTGTCGCTGCTCGCGGAAACCGGCTGATCAGGCGCGACCGCCGCCCCGCTAATTCGCGGGGCGAAGGCTCGTTATTTCTTTCCAGAGCTTCGTCCACTTATCGCCCTCGTCGAGCAACTTGGCCGAGTCGACAAATTGAAGCACGAGCCCGGCGGGCAGTGCCTGCACGCGCTGGTTCGTCGGCGTGAAGTCTCGCGCCATCAGTATGTGCTGCGCATCGGTCAGCATAAACTCGTAATAGAGCAGAGCCGCATTTGGGTGCGAGGGGCGTCGCATGGCGGCAATGCCGTTCACGCGCCCGACAGCTGGGGGAATGAGCAGCGGCGCTATGGGTGCGCCCTCTTTCACCAATTGATCCACCTTGTAGGTGAAGACATTGAGCGAGACCGGCACTTCGCCCGCTGCGACCAGCGCGGTGAGCAGCGTGTGCCCCTTGCGTACAGACAGGCCATTCTTCGATGCTATTTCGCGGAAGGTCGCAATGCCCTTTTGCTCGCCCATGGCGGAGACGACCGTGGCAAACCAGTCATAATCCGTCGCCTCGACGGCGAGTTTCCCTTTCCAGCTGGGATCGCTGAAGTCTTCGTAG
Source organism: Hyphomicrobiales bacterium (assembly GCA_028290085.1). Classification (GTDB taxonomy): domain Bacteria; phylum Pseudomonadota; class Alphaproteobacteria; order Rhizobiales; family Beijerinckiaceae; genus Terripilifer. The sequence continues at coordinate 11,620 of JAQGKN010000631.1, read as the reverse complement.
GTCGCAGGCACGCTCGCAGCCGGAACAGACTTCGTGTTGTAAGCGCCGATGACGATGTTCAGCCGCTCGCCCACCCATTCATGGTGGTCCGGCACGGCCTGCGGCAGCAGGTCGTCCTGTGCCTTCGACAATACTTTCTGGAACAGATTTTCGCGTCGCAAGGCCTCCATCGTCGGGCCGTTGGCCTGCACGATGTCAGCCTCGTAGCGGCCAGCCCGATATTCGGTCTCGGCGCGACGAATGACCTCCTGCGGGCCGGCGCGCCAATAGCGCACCTTGATGTGATATTTCGCCTCGAAGGCCGAGAAAATCGTCGACATGTCCTCCATGGGCGCCGAGCCGTAGACGATCAAGATGCCTTCGGCTTCGGCCGCTTTTTGAATGCGCGCGACCCGGTCCGGTGTGGCGTCCAGTGCCATCGCGGAGAAATCAACGGTTTGCGCCTGCGCGGCCCCTGGGACGAGAGCCGCGCCCAGCGTGAGAGCAAACAGTAGGCGCCTTGATATATCCACCATGTTGCTCCCGCGTAACCGTGCTGCCGTTCCACACACCTTGAGTGTTCCGTATGAAGCCTGGCCTATCAACGGAAAATTTCGTTGAAGGTCTTGGCCCAAGACGGCATTGACTTGTCGATCTGCTCGGGGCTGAGGAAAAGTGCCTTGAAATGCACGCCGTCGGGACGCAACGTCGGATCTGCCGGAGGCACTTTGGGATGGACGGGTAATTCGCCCGCATCCCGCATGAGGATCTGGCCCTCTTCAGACGTCAGGAATTCGACGAAGAGCTTGGCCGCGTTCATATGCGCCGAGGTTTTCACAACCGACATGACGGAGAGAACGCCGAGCGACGGCTCCATCGGAATCCAGCTCACCGGTGCACCCTTCTGCGCGCTGATCCATGCATGGTTGTTGAAGATCTGCAGCGCGATGGAATATTCGCCCGCGATCACCTGATCGAGCACCTGCCGGCCTGAGCTTGAGACGGCGGCGACATTCTGCTTCGCGAGCGCGCGCAAATAGGCCATGCCCTTTTCCTCGCCCATCGAGGTCAGCACCGTGCCAACAAAGCCCGGCCCCGCCGATGTCACAGGCGTCGCGTTCCAGACCATCTTGCCCTTCCACTTGGGATCGAGCAGGTCTTGATAGTTCCTGGGCTCAGTGCCCTTGGGCACGAGCTCGGTGTTGAAACCGGGCGTCAGCACGTAGGCATTGGTGGTGATCCAATAACCCTCGGGATCGACGAACTGCTTGTCGAAATTGTTTTCCGGCACCCATTGCAGGATGTGACCTTCACGGCGGAGCATCACGCTGGTGGCGGTTCCGTCGACGACGTCTGCCTGGATCTTTCCGGCATTGGCCTCGGTGATGACGCGCAACTCGATATAGGTCGGATTGGCGCGGTCGTAATTGACCTTCACGCCGTATTTCTTCTCGAAGGCGGCTGCGGCCGGGCGCACGTGCTGGTTGACGATTTCGGTCGTGTACCAGGTGAGTTCGCCCTCTTTGCGGGCGGCATCGATTGTCGCCTGATCGGCGGCCAGTGCCGATGTCGCACCTGCGGAGAGGCCGAGCGTCAGCGCGGCGAGAATGATCTTCAAAGACATAATTCCTCCCATTGGGCGTTCATTGCGGGAGAACCCGGCGACGTCCTTCAGGTCTTCAGCATTGGGGTTGGCGCCACATCCGTCAATGGCGGATGCGGCGCCAGATAAGTCAGTGCCCTGCGACCATCGGGGCCGGCTCACCGCTCACGGGGAAGAAGGCCTCGAGCCAGGCGGTGACGACCTGATGGACGCGCGTGTTGTGCTCGGCGAACATGAAGTGATCGGTGCCCGAGAACAGGTGCAGCTCGGTCGGTGATTTCGAACGCTCGAACATGCGGATCGTCTGAACGGTCGGCGTCACGGAATCAACGGCGCTGTGCATCAGCAGCACCGGCCGCGGCGCGATTTCGGCAATCATGTCCTCGGCCGTGAAGTCGTACATGCTTTGGGCGGTATCGACGGGCATGTCGATGATGGAGCCTTTGAGCACGTTGCCGCGCAGGTGCACGGGGATCGGCACGATATCGTAGCGCGAAACCATCATGGCCTGCCCGGTCTTCTCGCGATGCGCCTTGCCGTCGGCGAGCATTTTCTTGAAGCGCTCGAACTCGCCGGGACCAGAGTGCTGACCTTCGAATTTGAGGGCGCCATTGCCCCAACCAGAAGCAGAGACGCAAGCCCCGACGCGCTTGTCGGACCCAGCCGTATAGACCGCGACCGCGGCGCCGAAACTGCTGCCCATGACGCCGATGCGCGCCGGATCGATGTTGGCGTGCTGCTGAAGCATCGTCAGGGCGTTGCGCGTGTCGGTGACCTGTTCGAGGCAGATCAGCCGGCCGCGCTCGCCTTCGCTCTCGCCGCAGCCGCGCATGTCGAAGCGCAGCGTCACATAGCCGAGCTTGTTGAGCATCGCGCAGGGCGTGACGACATTGCCGGCATGGCGCGTGCTGCCGAAGCCGTGCAGCACGATGAAGGCCGGGCGTTTGTCGTCGGGTGACAGGCCCTCCGGTGTGCTGACGGTGCCGATGAGCTTCAGCCCATCGGAGACGAATTCGACGATCTGCTCTGCCATTTCCGCTCCCTGATTTTCGTCTATTGTCTGCGCGCGTGTGGACCTGATGCCACTCAATCGCGCCTAAAGAAACATGTTCTTCATGTGCTCGGCACGGTATCGCAATCCCGCTGCCGCATCGGCAGGGATCGAGGCCGCGATGAAGGCAATCTCGGCTGCCGACAGGATGATGGACGCGGCCTCGATATTCTCGATCAGGCGGCTCATCGTCTTGGTGCCGGGGATGGGGATCACATCGTCCCCCTGCTCCAGCAGCCAGGCCAGCGAGATCTGGCTCGACGTGCAGCTGCGCGCCTGCGCGACCTCTTCGAGGCAGGCCACCAGCGCCAGATTGCGCGCGAGATTTTCGGGCGCGAAACGCGGATGGCGCAGACGTTCGTCCTTTTCGCCGAGCGATCCCGGAGCCACGGCACCGGTCAACAGGCCGCGTCCCAGCGGGGCGTATGCCACGAAGCTGATGCCGAGTTCACGCGAGGTCTGGCGCACCTCTTCGGCCTCTGCGCGGTAGAGAATCGAATATTCGCTCTGAATCGCGCTCATCGGATGCACCGCGTGCGCGCGGCGCAGCGTCTGTGGGTTGGCCTCGCAGATGCCGAGCGCCAGAACCTTGCCCTGCTCGACGAGCCGCGACATGGCGCCGACCGTCTCCTCGATGGGCACGCTCGGGTCGATACGGTGAATGTAATAGAGGTCAATGGCGTCGCGCCGCAGGCGCTTCAAGCTGGCCTCGCAGGACGCGAAGACGTTTTCGGGCGTGCCATCGGCGATGCGGCCGTCGCGACCCGCCATGTTGCCGAATTTCGATGCGATGACGACGCTGGTGCCCGCGCCCTCGAAGGCCTTGGCGAGCAGCTCCTCGTTGTGGCCCCAGCCGTATTTGTCGGAGGTGTCGTAAAGCGTCACGCCGCGCTCGCAGGCCATGTGGAGAAGGCGGAGCGCGTCAGCCTCGTCGGATGGGCCGTATGCGCCTGAAAGTGACGCGCAGCCGAGGCCTAGAGGAAAGGCGCGCAGGCCGCTTCCACCGATGGCGCGTGCCGGACGTGCCGCGTTTTCCATGGGAATTCATCTCCGTGTTTGGTCGCAGCACGTCATTGCGAAGAGCAAAGCGATGCAGCAATCCAGAGGCTGCGAGACCACTCTGGATTGCTTCGCTCCGCTAGCAATGACGGCAACAGGCGAGCGTATTTGCCATTTCGGCCTTAGCGCCAGGCTGCCTTTACGACGACTTCGGTCGCAATCTCGAAGTGACTGTCGAAGTGGTGCTTCGTCACGTCGTGGGGATAGGACCACGGCAGCTCGCTGTAAAAATTCAGCCGCAGGAATTCCGGACAATCTGCGGGCACCGTGATGACGCTGTGGCCGATGCCGCGCGGAATGACGGTCACCGTGCCAGGCGCCGTATCGGCGTTGCCAGTCTCGGACTGGTCGAGCGCATTGCCGCGAAACTGGATGCGGACCTCTTCGCTGCGCAGCGCGCGGTGGAAAGCAAACTGCTCGCCGATGATATTGTAGACCTTGATCTCCAGATGCTTGCCGCGCATCACGGGCTTGGGCTCGCCGCTGGTGCCGGCGATTTCCTTGAACAGGTCGAAGGCGCGCAGCTTGAGAATACCGCTCTTGGCCTCGCGCGGGCTGGTGCTGCTTGCGGGCACGAGATCGGCGTAATCGCGGTTGAACAGCGAGAGATCGTCGGGCTTGTCGTCCCAGCAGACCATCCGCTCGACAACGCGATCGCGTGGCGAGGTCTGGCGGTCGGCGGGGATTTTCCAGTCCGGGCCATTGGCGCGGGTCACCTTGAAGCGGGTCGTGCTGACCTCGTCCTCGTTGGTCATGAAATGCGTGAAGGGCGCATTCACGAACGCAAACCAGCGCAGGCTGTCGGCGGAGCCAGCGCTGCGGTGCGCGATGCCCTCGGGGATTTGCATGATGTCGCCTGGCATCATGGAATATGCGCCGAATTCGGTCTCGATGGTCGTCTCACCGGCGAACTGAAAATAGACTGTGTCGAAGTCGACGTGACGGACGAACTCCTGCTGCGCGCCGCAGACGCTCTCGACACCGATGCGGTGGTCGGCATTGATCAGCAAAGCGATCTGCTGATTGGGCTTTTCCAGCAGATCGAAGGCGCGGAACATGGGCAGCGCGCGCGTGCTCTTGCCCGATTCCATCAGGCTCGACTTGTTGCGCTTCGCCCAGGCCGGAAGATAGGACCGGGCGGAGGTGTGCCATGTTGTCATGAACTCACGTGTCTTGGGCTGCTCGGTCATGGGATAGCTCCGTTACGTTCGACTGCTCTGAGGCGTGAAGGTTTTCAGTTCCTGCCTGCGACCATGAGGGTCGCCTGCTGAAGGCCGGGCACGAGGTCATCGGCGACCTTGGCGACGTCAGCGACGATTTCACCGAGGCGCTTGCCGTCCATCGGATCGATGCCGATCTGCAGCTTTTCGATATCCGCGAGGAATTCGCGGTCTTCCATGCAGCGGCTGAAGGCACCCTGGAGCAGCGCGAGGCGCTGCGGCGGCACGTTGGGCGTCGTGAAGAAGGACGTGCCGACTTCAGCCGCGTTGACGATGGCCTGAAGCATCTGTTCCTGCTGCGGGGTTTTCGCGAATTCGAGGGCGGTCGGCACGTCCTTGAGTTCGGGGTGGCGCTTGGAGGCGAACTGGACGAGGAGACTGATGCTCTTTCCCGCGATCCAGTCGGGGTGGCTCGTCTTCAGTGTGTCCCAGCCGGTGCAATGGCCATCCACCTCGCGACGGTCGACCGCGAGCATGCCCTCCATCGAGCCCGAATAGCCGCGCACGATGTCGAACTTCGTGCCCAGAATGTAGTTGAGCGCGTTGGGGTAGACGGTGATGGCGGAGCCTGCCCCCGTCGCCGACAGCCGCACCGGTGTCGTGAGCACGTCACCCAGGGTCTTCACCGAGTCGCCACGCACGAAGATGACGTTGACGAGCGAATTGATGCGGCCGACCCAGCCGAATTCGGAGGATTTGAAGCGCAACCCGCCGGGCGTCAGCCGCTCGTTGAGCGGCAGGGTCGGCGCGACGATGGCCAGCGTCGTGCCGTCCTGCGCCGCCGAATTGAAGACATGGGCCGCCGCGGTCATGCTGCCAGCGCCCGGCATGTTGCGGACGATGATTCCCGGGTTACCGGGGATGTGCTTGCCCAGATGTGTCGCCAGAACGCGCGCGTAGAGATTGTTACTGCCGCCGGGCGGAAAGCCGACGATCAGATCGATGTTCCGGCCGCGATAAAAATCGTCTGCCTGCGCGGATGCGCCCGTGGATGCCAGGCCTGCCAGACCTCCGGCCAGAAGCGCCAGCGCCTCGCGGCGCGAGGGCGCGCCTGCCCCAGGGCAGCTCTCTTCGCTATCGCGATCGAACATGGTTTCCTCCCCGATTGGCCGATCATCTTTGGATCGATCCATTGTTGCCGCGAGCATAGCGCGGCGACCGGGAGGCGCGGTGATACCAAAATCGACGGCGGCCATAACTAAATTGGCTGTCAGCCCAGGCGCAACGCGGTCACGACGTGGTTGAGCTGCTGCTTGCGCTGGAGGGCGACGCGGCGAAGCTCCTGCACCATTGCGCCCGTCATACGGTTGGACCGGGAGGCGCCCCTGAGCGCGATACCGAACTCCGGCAGCACCCATTTGTCGTCGGTCTTGAGGATGCTGATGCGGCCCGCCTGGATGTCGTCGGCCACCAGATTGCTCGGCATGGCCGCGATGGCGCCCGTCTCTTCCAGATAGACCCACATGGACGGGCCGAAGCTCATCTCCACACAATTGCGCGGTGGCGCCAGATCGTTGGTCCGGAAAACCTGATCGACGAAGGATTTGAAGCTCGAGTCGATGGAGGGGATGATCCAGGGCAGTTCGATGAGATCGGCGATCTCGTAAGCGGGATGCTCGGTCAGCGGGTTCTGCGCGCCCGCGACGATCACGAGCCGGTCCTGAAACAGCGGCTCGAAATGCAGGTCCTGCATCTGGTCGGGCGTGCCGCGCCGCCCGAAGAAGATGTCGGCTTCCCCATCCCGAAGGGCGGCCAGCGCCTGCGCATTGGTGCCCGAATGCAGGGAGACCTTGACCATGGGCCAGCGGTTTTTCAGCCGCGCGATGGCACGCGGAAGAATGCGCGACATGCTGACGGTCGGCCCGGCGAGCACGATTTGCCCCTCGCCCGCGTCCTTCACCGCGTCGAGCTCATCGAGCCCGGACTGGATTTCATCCAGCGCCGCATTGGAATGCCGAAGCAGGATCTGCCCGAACTTGGTCAGCGTGACGCCGTTGCTGGCGCGCGCGAACAGCTCGACGCCAAGGAGATCTTCCAGATCCTTGATGGTGCGTGTGACGCCCGGTTGCGCGACATTGAGCGCTTCGGCGGCCTTGCGGACGGAACCGGCGCGGGCAACCTGATTGAAGTATTCGAGCTGGCGCAGACTGATCTTGAGGGCCATGACGGTGCACCGGCGGCGTGACAGCTACGCCGGGGTATCGAGGCCCGGCAGGAAGATTTCCTCAGGTAGCACGACGCGGGGCGAAAAGCCCTGTTCGTAGACATAACGGCCGAGCGCGGCCAGCGTCGGGCGGTTGGCTTCCAGCCCATAGGCCCAGAAATCGTGCCCGAAGACGGACCACGCCTCCTCCACGTGATCGAGCAGCCAGGGAAGTGCCAGCCGCAAAGCGTCGGTGTCGTAGAGGCCTTCCACCGCGATGTCGCGGGCTTCGCAAAGCGCCTTGTAGAGGCTCGCGGCAACCCAGGGCTCGTCGCGCAACACGTCGGAGCGCAACGCGATCGTGTGCATGATCGGGAAGATGTGCGTGCGCTTGTAATAGTCCTTCTCGACTTCCTTGAAGTTCGGGAAAAGGCGCTTGCAGTTCGGCGAGCCCGCGAGAAAAATCTTGGGCAGGTAGATCGAGAAGAGCGCGTCGAGTTCGCCCGCTTCCATCATCGCCTCCAGCGTCTTGCCGTCGGGCAGGAAATCCAGCCGCACATTGTTAGGCACGGTGAGCGGGATCAGCGGCGTCTGCGTCGGAGCGTCGAGACCGCCCATGAACCAGTGCATCTCATGCGGGGCGACGCCGTATTCGTCCTGGATCATGCCCTTCATGAAGACGGCGGCCGTCGAACCATATTGAGTGGTGCCGACGCGCTTACCGCGCAGGTCTTCCGGCTTCTTGATGTTGGCGCCAGGCCGCACGTAGATGCAGGAATGGCGGAAGATCTTGGACACCGCCACCGGCAGCGCCTGGAAGGGGCAATCGCCCCTGCCCTTCAGGCTCACATAGGAGGCAAGCGAGAGCTCCGAGGCGTGGAACTCCTGCTTCTCCAGCATGCGCGGGAACATCTCGCGCGGCCGCAGCATCTTCACATCGAGATCGATGCCCTGCGCCTTCACGCGCCCGTCGATGAGCGGGCGCGTGCGATCATAATCCCAGCAGGCCAGTGTGAGTTTCAGGTCTGCCATGGGGGCTTGGCCTTACAGGATGATGCTGACGGAGCCGAGCTGGCCGAGTTCGTTCGCCTGAATGAAGACGCGCTTCTCCTTGATGAGGAACGAGCCTTCATGACGCTGCAAACGATATCGGTAGTTGCCGACATATTGGCCGACGCGTTCGTAGCGGCGATAGCGGTAGCAGATGAAGTTGGCGGCCACGATGGTGATGTCGTCCTCCTGCCCCAGCAGCCGCAAATTGCCGACGATGCGCTGCGTGCGCGACTTCGGATGTTCGGCGTGGCAGTTGGGGTCCAGCACGCGGATGATGCGCTGGCGGATGCGCTCGCGATCATCAGCGATGATGAATAGCGACTTGCGATAGTCGCCATCGAGATCGTCGTTGGGCGGGATCAGATAGGTCGCGTCGTCGGCGAGCAGCGTCTGCCACTCGTCGAGCTTCCATTCATCCAGCAGTGCTGCCTCGTGAAAGAGGAAGTCCTCGACCTCGGCGCGGGTCACGGCCTGTGCCATCTGGAGCGTCATGCCTCTGCTCCCATCATTGCGTTCCAATGGCGCCAGAAGATGCGCAGGTGGTGTTCGTCGGAATTGAGCTGTTCGCCTTCACGGCCCATGCCGCGGGACATTTCCGACCAGCGGTCGTCCGACCAGTTGGCAAGGCCCTGCTGCACGAGTTCCAGCGCCTCCACGTCGTCGGGCGTCGCGAAGCCGCCCGGGCCGTAGAAGGTGAGGAAGGCATCGAGGCGGCGCGCACGCGCATTCTCGGTTTCCTCGACCGGGCCAAGCGCCCAGGCCGTCACATGCATGCGGCCGACGCCTTCGGGATAGAAGGTACGGACGGTGACCGACGAGCCGTCGTTGATGACGAGGTTCGGGAAGATGACGAGGTTGCGGTTGGTGTCGGCCACGCGCGTTGCGCGCTCCTCGCCCAGACGCTCGACCAGCTCCTTGCGGATTTCCTCGATCTCGCCCTTGGCGGCGTCGCCATAGAGGGAAATCCACTTGGCGACGGGACGGCCGCGGAAGTTGACGTTGTCGGTCGTGAAGTGACCGTTTTCGAGATCGACCGCGTAGCCCTTGGTGGGCAGGACGAGGCCCTTCTCCTTGGGCGGCTCGACCTTGACGCCGGAATTGGCCATGAAGTTCAGCCAGGTCGCGTGGGTCGAGGGCAGATGATAGTCGTCGACGCTGTTCTCGACCATCAGCTTCCAGTTGGCGCCGACGTCGTATTCCTGCGTGCCGGGGAGAATTTCCATCTGGTTCGACGGCGACTGGTCGATGACCAGATCGAGATATTCGGTTGTGCGGCCCAGATATTCCTCCAGGGGCACGATTTCAGGATCGAGCGACATGAACCAGAAGTCGCGATAATTTTCGAACTTGGCCGGCTTCTTGAGGGCGAGCTCTTCCTTGTCGAAGGCGGCCGTGTAGGCCTCGTCACCGGGTACGCGGTTCAGCTTGCCGTCATTGCCGTAGATCCAGCCGTGGTAGACGCAGAAGAAGCGCCGGGCATTGCCCGCGCGGTCCGCGCAGACCAGCGCGCCGCGATGGCGGCAGGTGTTGAAATGGCACTGCACCTCGCCCTTCTGGTCGCGCACGAAGATCACGGGGCGGCCAGCGACGCGGCGGGTGAGGAAGTCGCCGGGCTTCTTCAGCTCGGAGCCGTGACCCACATAGATCCAGCACTTGGCGAAGATCTTGCGCATCTCCTCGCGCAGCACTTCCTCGGAGACGTGAACTTCGCGATCGAGAAGGAATACGCCCTTCTCGGGATCGTCGATGACATAGGAACGGGGCATCTGGTGACCTCTTGTGAAGCGCTTGTCGGGGTCGATTTTCTAAGCTGCCCGGCTGGGGTGTCAATCTCATATCGTGAGATTTCCCGGATGCCCTATCCGTTCACGCGCTCCACCTTCGATACAACCGGCTTGGCCTTCAGCTGCGACATGATCGCGTTGAGGTGCTTGAGGTCCAGCACTTCGATATCCAGCACGATGTCGCGGAAGTCGGGTGAGCGCGAGACGAATTCGATGTGATCGATGTTCGCACCGGCGTCGCCGATCACCGAGGCAATCATGCCCAACGTTCCCGGCTCGTTGATCGCAGTCACGATGAGCTGCGCGGGGAAGTAATCCTTGCGGTCTTCGTCGATATCCCAGCGCACATCGAGCCAGCGCTCGGGCTGGTCGTCGAAATCCATCAGCGCGGGCGACTGGATCGGATAGATCGTGATGCCCTCGCCCGGCGTCAGAATGCCGACGATGCGGTCGCCGGGCACAGCGCCGCCGTTGGGTGCGAAGCGCACCGGCAGATCGCCAGAGAGACCGCGAATGGGGATGGATTGCGAATCGTCCGGCGGCGCCGCGCCCGGCACCTTGAAGACGAGGCTCGCGGCCTTCTTCAGGCCGAACCAGCCCGGCTCCGTCTTGTCGACGCCTGGCCCCGCTTTACGCTCGTCCTTGAAATCCGGATGCACAGCCTTCACGACATCGCCAGAAAACATCTCGCCGCGCCCGACAGCTGCCAGCACATCCTCGATGGTCTGGCGCGCGAGTCTCGGCAAGGCGCCCTTCAGCTTCTCGTCGGAGAATGGCTTGCCCGCGCGCTCGAAGGCGCGTGTGACGATCTGACGGCCGAGGCCTGCGTATTGTTCGCGCACGGCATCGCGCGTGGCGCGGCGGATGGAGGAGCGGGCCTTGCCGGTGACGACCAGCGCCTCCCAGGCGGCCGGCGGCACCTGCCCCTCGGCGCAGGCCACCTCGACCTCGTCGCCGTTCTGCAATTCGGAGAGCAGCGGCGCGATACGGCCGTTGATCTTGGCGCCCACAGCATTGTTGCCGACGTCGGTGTGGACCGCGTAAGCGAAATCAATTGGCGTTGCTCCACGCGGCAGCGCGATGAGACGCCCCTTGGGCGTGAAGCAGAACACCTGATCGTGGAACAATTCGAGCTTCGTATGCTCGAGAAATTCTTCCGGCGAATCGCCTTCGGCCAGCAGTTCGATCGTCCGGCGCAGCCAGCGATAGGCGCGGCTTTCGCGCGAGAGAACGTCGGTGTCGGCGGCGCGACCGTCCTTGTAGAGCGCATGCGCGGCGATGCCGTGCTCGGCGATGTCGTGCATGTCTTCGGTGCGAACCTGCAACTCGACGCGCTGACGTCCCGGACCCACGACCGTCGTGTGCAGCGAGCGATAATCGTTCTGCTTGGGCGTCGAAATGTAATCCTTGAAACGGCCGGGAACGAAGGGCCATTTCGTGTGGATGATGCCGACGACGCGGTAGCAATCCTCGATGGTGCCGACGATCAGGCGGAACCCGAAGATGTCGGACAACTGCTCGAAGGCGATGGACTTGCGTTCCATCTTCTTCCAGACGGAATACGGCGTCTTTTCGCGCCCCTTCACATCGGCAACGATGCCCCGCGCGCTGAGGGCTCCCGAAAGCTCGTCTTCAATCTTGCTGATGATCGCGCCGTTCTTCAGCCGAAGGTCGCTCAGCCGCGCCTCGATCATCGCGCAGGCTTCCGGCATGAGGTGGCGGAAGGCG
>JAQGKN010000579.1 GCA_028290085.1 Hyphomicrobiales bacterium | reverse complement strand
GATGTCGGACAGATCACGACGTCCACCGAAAAGATCGTGCGGCGTGGCGACAAGATCGAGCAGCTCGAATTCACCGAGGGTGCAGCGCGGCCGGCACTCGAACAGGCCGCCGAATAAGAAAGCGCCCGCCTCTCCAATTGGAGAAGCGGGCGCGAAAACGCTCAGTTTAAGCTGCGTGATTATTCGCAGACACGGACGCGTTCGCGGACCCAGCCATAGCCATCCCAGGCGCGCTGCGTGGTGAAATAGCAATTGCCGTAGCCTGAACCATAAACTGGCGCAGCGTAGCCCGGGCCATAGCCGTAGCCATTCGACCCATAGGCACCCGCTGCCAGCGCACCCAGCGCCAGGCCGCCGATGGCGCCAGCGGCGATCGCGCCACCGTTTCCGCCGCGATGATAACCGTGGCCATAGCGGCGATATTGGGCGGAAGCGTCGGACGAAAAAGCGACCAGCGAGCCTGCCATGGTGACAGCAGCGAGCGTTCCCACCATTACTTTCTTCAAGTTCGAATTCATCGTCGATCTCCTGTCTTTCAGTCCCCAGAAGAACCCATGCTGGATGCGCATGGTTCCGTACCGAGGAATGACGAGGAGTTTATCGGCGCTTTATGGCTAAGCCCGGGCGCTAATGGTTCAGAAATCCGTCCTTTGACGCAGAGCTGCAGCCAGCGTCCCATCGTCCAGGTAATCGAGTTCGCCGCCCACCGGCACACCATGCGCCAATCGCGTGATGCGCACGTCGAGATGAGCCAAGAGGTCGGTGACATAGTGGGCAGTCGTCTGGCCGTCGACCGTGGCGTTGACCGCCAGGATCACCTCACGCACGCCTCCGTTCGCCACACGGTCGACCAGCGAAGCCAAGTTGAGATCCTTGGGGCCGACACCGTCGAGCGGCGACAAGGTGCCGCCCAGCACGTGATAGCGCACGCGCAGCGCCGCAGCGCGTTCGAGAGCCCAGAGATCGCCGACGGTCTCCACCACAATCAGCACAGCCGGATCGCGGCGCCCGTCGCAGCAGATGATGCAGGGATCGCTGGTATCGACATTGCCGCAGGCGCTGCAGGTGACGATCTTGTCGCGCGCGACCTGCATGGCGTCCGAAAGCGGCCCCAGCAATTCCTCGCGCTTGCGGATGAGATGCAGCGCCGCGCGTCGCGCAGAACGAGGCCCGAGACCCGGCAGCCGGGCGAGCAATTGAATGAGACGCTGAATCTCGGGACCTGAAACCTGCTCGGCCACTTAGCAATATGCCTTCATCAGAAAGGCAGCTTCATGCCGGGAGGCAACGGCAGGCCGGCCGTGATTTCCTTCATCTTCGCCTCGACGAGGGCCTCCGACTTGCGACGGGCGTCCTCATGAGCTGTGACGACGAGATCCTCGACGATTTCCTGCTCGCCGGGCGCCATCAGCGAGGGGTCGATGCTGACGCTCTTCATGGCGCCCTTGGCGCTCAGGGTCACGCGCACGAGGCCGCCGCCCGACTGGCCATCGACAGTCAGGCCTTCGAGTTCCGCCTGCATTTCCTGCATGCGGCCCTGCATCGCCTGGGCCTGCTTCATCAATCCGAACATGTCTTTCATGGCATGGTCCTCAAAAGTCGTCGTCGTCATCATCGTCGCTCACCACGGAATCGGCATAGACGACTTCGTCGCTCGCCGCGGCGGCGGGCTGGAACGGTGCGGGTGCCGGTTCGGCTTCGAGCGTGCGAACCGCGACGATCTGCGCACCCGGGAATGCGTCGAGCACACTTCGCACGAGCGGCTCGGCCCGCACGCCGGTCATCCGTTCGTTCTCGTGCTTGTCGGCGACTTCCCTGATCGTCGGCGCTCCGGATTCGGTCGAAACAGCGACCATCCAGCGAATGCCCGTCCATTCCTGCAGCTTGCGCATCAAGGTTTGCGCGATCAGCGGCGAGGCGCCGGGCGCCAGCGAGAATTCGAACGACCCCTCTTCGAGGCGCACAGGACGGATATCGTTCTCGAGCGCGATCTTCATCTGGATGTCGCGATTGGCCTGCGCCAGCGCGATCATGTCGGCGAGACAAGTGACCCGCGGCGCGGCGGCAGCCTGCGGAGCCGATTGGGCGACCGGCGCAGGCGCGCGCATGGCCGAGCCCTGCGAAACCATAGCCGGCACACCTTGCGAGGCCCCGCCAGAGGGCAGCGCGGGCGCGGCCGCAGCGGGTGCGCGAGGCGGTGCATCGGCGAGGCGGCGCAGCACGTCTTCGGGCGTGGGCAGGTCGGCGGCATAGGCGAGGCGTACGAGCACCATGTCGGCAGCGGCCAGCGGACGCGGCGATTCGCGCACGTCCTGAATCCCCTTGGCCAGAATCTGCCAAGCGCGTGTGAGAACGGCTGGCCCGAGCACGTCGGCGAAGGCCCTGCCCCGCGTCACTTCTTCCTGCGTGACCGCAGCATCCGGGCGGTGACCTGGAATGAGCCGGAGGCGCGTGACGAAATGCACAAATTCGGCGAGATCGGAGAGCACCAGCGCGGGGTCCGCACCCTGGTCGTATTGCTCCTTGAGCGAAACCATCGCGGTCGCGACATCGCCCTTCATGACAGATTCGAAGAGATCGACGATGCAGGCGCGGTCCGCCACTCCCAGCATGTTGCGGATGTTGGCCGCGCCGATGGCAGCTTCGCCCGCGCTCGACCCATGCGCGATGGCCTGATCAAGCAGCGACAGCGCATCGCGCACGGAGCCTTCAGCCGCGCGGGCAACCAGCGCCAGCGCTTCGTCATCGACCGCGACATGCTCCTGCGCGCAGATGCCGGAGAGATGACGGATCATGACTTCGGATTCGATGCGGCGCAGATCGAAGCGCTGGCACCGCGAGCGCACCGTGACGGGCACTTTTTCGATTTCGGTCGTCGCGAAGAGAAAGCGCACATGCTCGGGCGGCTCTTCGAGCGTCTTCAACAGGCCGTTAAAAGCCTGCTTCGAGAGCATATGCACTTCGTCGATGATGTAGACTTTGGTGCGCGCCATCACCGGGCGGTAGCGTGCGCTCTCGATGATCTCGCGAATATCGTCGATGCCGGTATGAGAGGCGGCGTCCATCTCGATCACGTCGACATGGCGGCTCTCGATGATTGCCTGACAATGAACGCCGAGTTCCGGCATGTCGATGGTCGGGCGCGTGACCGCGGGCCGGCCGTCTTTTGCGGGCAATTCGTAATTGAAGGCGCGGGCCAGAATGCGGGCCGTCGTCGTCTTGCCCACTCCGCGCACGCCGGTGAGAATATAGGCCTGATGAATACGGTCGAGCGTGAAGGCATTCGACAGGGTGCGGACCATCGCCTCCTGGCCGATCAGATCGTCAAAGCTCGACGGGCGATATTTGCGTGCCAGCACGCGATAGACATCGGGGCGCTGAACCGCCGTGCTCGTCGCAGGCGGCGGCGAATCGAGACCCAGTGAAAAAGAAGGCTCTTCTGTTTCGTAAGGCGGATGCGCTTCGGTCATGCAGGGGGCCAATTCGCAAAACGCGGCGGGACCGCAAGTTGGAGCGCCATTCCGGCCGCATCGGCACAGCGCGCAAAGGCGCGCGGGCCGGACCGCATGTGCGGAGAATAAAGTGGGAGGCTGGACAGAGACCCGCCCGGTCTCGTTAGGGCTGCTTCCTTCCGGACCTGACCCGATTGGCGAGTGGAACGTCCACCGCCAACCTCCCGAGCCCTATTTGGCAGTCCGGGCGGCGCGATGCAAGAGGCCTTTCGCAGAGCCGCGCCAGAGCCTAGATTGGCGGCGTCCAGAAACGAGGTCCCATGTCCGCGCCAGCCCCCGACGTCCTAGATGCTTCCGCCCTCACCGGATATGGCGTCAATGGGCTCGACCGTCTCGCCGAGAAGCGGGACGACGCTGCTTTCGTGGCCGCACTGGCCGCCGAACCCGGCACCCGCCACCTCGTTTTTACCGGTGACATTCCGCTGCTCCGCCAGAATGGCGACGCGCTCGACCCCTATTTCAAGCCCCACGAACTGGCGGGCCTCGGCGCGGTTCGCGAGACAAGCCTGCTCGGGCGCGATGCCCAGGGCGGCGTCTTCGGCTCGCTGCTGGAGGCTCCGGCCGCCGAATCGGGCGAGGGCGCGACGGGAATCGTCGCCATGGACCTGCGCACGCTGGCGGTTCAGGGCCTTCTGCCCCCGCCTTTGCTCGGCGCTTTGGCGCAGGCCAAGAGCCTGCTCTATTGGCACGGACGGCACCGCTTCTGCTCGAATTGCGGCCAGCCGACGCGCGTCGGGGCGGCCGGCTGGCGACGGGAGTGCGACGCCTGCGGGGCCCAGCATTTTCCGCGCACGGACCCTGTCGTCATCATGCTGATTACGGATGGCGAGTCCTGCCTGCTCGGGCGCCAGGCGCGGTTCGCGCCGGGCATGTATTCGGCGCTCGCGGGCTTCGTCGAGCCCGGCGAGACCGTCGAACATGCGGTGCGGCGCGAGATTTCCGAGGAGTCGGGCATCGCAGTCGGCGCCGTCAGCTATCACGCCTCACAGCCCTGGCCCTTCCCGGCATCGCTGATGATGGGATGTTTCGGGCAGGCCCTGTCGCGCGACGTCACCATCGACCGGGCCGAGCTGGAGGACGCGCGCTGGTTCTCGCGCGCCGAGGCGCAGGCCATGTTCGAGGGGCGGCACGAGGGCGGGCTGAAGCCTCCCCAGCAGCTCGCCATCGCCTGGCATCTGCTTCGGGCCTTCGTCGAGGGCCGGAGCCCGCAATTTCCCCTGCGTTGACATCGCGCAGCGGCTGACGTTCATGTCGCGGCGATGAGCGCGAAAACCCTCTCTCTTCCCGACGGCAAGGCGCTGCGGCTCGACGCGCGCCCGCTGGTCATGGGCATTTTGAACGTCACCCCCGACTCCTTCTCGGACGGTGGGCGGCACGACGACATGGAACGCGCGCTCGCCCATGGGCACAGGCTCGTCGCAGAAGGCGCCGATATTCTAGATGTCGGCGGCGAATCGACAAGGCCCGGCCATACGCCCGTTGACTCCGCTGAGGAGATCGCGCGCGTCGAACCTGTGATTCACGCGCTGGCGCCTAGCCTCGCCATTCCCATCTCCATCGACACGATGAAAGCCGATGTCGCGGCCCGCGCCATCGCGGCGGGTGCGAGCATCGTCAACGATGTCTGGGCCTTCCAGCGCGATCCCGACATGGCGCGCGTGGTCGCGGACACCGGCGCGCTCGCCGTCATCATGCACAATCGCGCCAGCGAAGACCCGGCGCTCGATATCGTCGCGGATGTACGCAACTTCCTGTCCCGCTCCATCGAAATTGCGTTGAAAGCGGGCGTCGCCTTGTCCCGGCTGGTCATCGATCCCGGTATCGGCTTCGGCAAGACGGCGGAGCAGAACCTCCGGCTCGTGCGCGAATTGCGCAGCCTGGAGGTGCTCGGTTGCCCGATCCTGCTCGGCGTTTCCCGCAAGCGCATCATTGGCGCGGTCACCGGCCGCAGCGACCCGATGGATCGTCTGCATGGATCAGTTGCGCTCGCCGTCATCGGTGCCATGAACGGCGCGGCCATCCTGCGCGTTCACGATGTGGCGCCTCATGTCGATGCGATGAAAATGGTCGCAGCCCTCTCGTTCCCGCACAAGGCCCAGCCATGATCGCGAAAGTTCTCATCGAAGCGCTCGAACTGCACGCCTACCACGGCTGGCACCGTCACGAAGGCGAGTTCGGGCAGGCGTTTCTCGTCGATCTCGAACTCGAGACCGACATTTCGCGCGCGGCCGCCACCGACGAACTCGGCGATACGCTCGACTATGCGCGGCTGGTGTCCACCGTGCGCCGCCTGTTCGTCGACACGCGCTACAAGCTGGTGGAGACTGCCGCAGCGACGCTGGCGAAAGGCATTCTCGCTGAATTCCCGACTGTGCTCGCGGTCGACCTGCGCGTGCGCAAGCTGAAGCCGCCGATCCCCGAGCGACTCGTGGCTGTGGGCATCCATCTGCACCTCGCGCGCAACGTAAAATGAGCAAGGCTCAGACCCGCGCTGTGCTGGCACTGGGCGGGAATATCGGCGATGTCGCGGAGGCCTTCGTGCAGGCGCTGAGCCTGCTTGCAAGCAATTCGTGCGTGCGGCTGATCGCGCGCTCAGGCGTCTACCGCACGGCGCCGTGGGGCGTGACGGAGCAGCCCGATTTTCTGAATATGGCTGTGCTGGTCGAGACCAGCCTGCGCCCGCGGGCGTTGCTCGATCTCGCGTTATCCATCGAGCGCGCCAGCGGCCGCGTGCGCGACCTGCGCTGGGGGCCGCGCAGCCTCGACATCGATGTCATCACCTATGGCGACGAGACAATCGACGAGCCCGATCTCACGATCCCGCATCCCCGACTGGCGGAGCGCGCCTTCGTGCTGGTGCCGTTGGCCGACATCGCGCCCGACCTCGAGTTCGGTGGAATACCTGTGCGTGAGCTGCTGACCAAAGTAGACGCCAGCGGAGTTTCGCCCGACGCCGAGGCGCAGGCGAAACTGGTGGCTGCGGGTTTCTGAGACCGATTGCATCAACGACGGCAACGGCGCCGGCGCCGGAGATGGGCACGAGACGCGTTGCCGTCATTGCGAGCGGAGCGAAGCAATCTAGTACGGTCTCGCGGTTTCTGGATTGCTTCGTCGCTTCGCTCCTCGCAATGACGGCATCGGCGCTTGTCGAGCGAGGCGCAGTCCTTCTCCCCGAGGGAGCCCTACTCCGCCGCCTTCTGCGTCTCTATGCGGAACGGATGCGCCGGATAAACGCCGAGCACGCGCACTTCGCGCGAGAAGAAGGCGAGTTCTTCCAGTGCCCGAGCGACCGCCGGATCATCGGGATGGCCATCGACATCGGCCAGAAACTGCGTCGCCGAGAATTCGCCCTCGACCATGTAGCTTTCGAGCTTGCTCATGTTGACGCCGTTGGTGGCGAAGCCGCCGAGCGCCTTGTAGAGCGCGGCGGGCACGTTGCGCACGCGGAAGACGAAGGTCGTCACCGTAGGACCATTGCCTGGGGACGCCCAGTCCGGCGTTTTGGAGAGCACGACGAAGCGCGTCGTGTTGTGCTCGGCGTCCTCGACGTTATGCGCCAGCGTTTCGAGATCATAGATCTCAGCGGCCAGGGCAGGTGCAAGAGCGGCGCGCGTCGGGTCCTTCCAATCGGCGATCTGGCGCGCGGAGCCCGCCGTATCGCCCGCCGTCACGGCCTTCAGGCCGAGCTTGCGGATGATGTTGCGGCATTGACCCAGCGCGTGGATGTGGCTGTAGACGCTCTTGATCGTCGCGAGGCTCGCACCCCTGATCGCCAGAAGCTCGAAGTGGATCGGCAGGAAATATTCACCGACGATATGCAGGCCCGAGGTCGGCAGGAAGTGGTGGATATCGGCCACGCGCCCGGCGAGCGAATTCTCGATCGGGATCATGCCCAAGCCCGCCGTCCCATCCTGAATCGCGGCCAATGCGTCCTCGAAGGTCGCGCAGGGCAGCGGCTCCCAGCCGGGATAAACGTCGTTGCAGGCAATATGCGAATTGGCACCGGGCTCGCCTTGATAGGCGATGCGTTTGTTCGTAGTCATTTGAGATCCTGCGATGGGGCAAGGAGATCGCGTGCGCGATCGAGATCGTGCGGCGTGTCGACGCCGAGCGGCACCGCGCGCACGATGGCGACATCTATGCGCATGCCGGCCTCCAGCGCGCGCAATTGTTCGAGCTTCTCACGCCGCTCGAGGGGCGAAGGCGCCAGCGACACGAAACGCTCGAGCGCCTGGCGGCGATACGCATAGAGACCGATGTGATGAAACAGCGGCCCCTCTCCCCACGGCACTGTGGCGCGGGAGAAATAGAGCGCACGCAGGCGGCCGGGGGAAATCTGGGTGCCCACCACCTTGACGACATTGGGATCCGCCCGCTCCTCGGCTCGCGTGATCTCGGCGGCCAGCGTCGCGATATCCACGAGAGGATCGAGCAGCGGCAGGATCGAGGCCTGCACGGAGGCGGCATCGATGGTCGGCAGGTCGCCCTGCACATTGACGATGACATCGTGCCGCCGTTCCGGGTCGAAAGCCTCGATGGCCTCGAAAATCCGGTCGGAACCGGATTCATGATCGGCGCTGGTCAGCACGGCATGGCCGCCAGCCGCACGAATCACCGCCACGATCTCGGGCGCGTCGGCTGCGACCAGCACCGGGCCGACACCCGCCTCGCAGGCGCGGCGCCATACGTGGACGATCATCGGCTCGCCATGGATGTCGGCGAGAGGTTTCCCAGGCAGCCGGGAGGAGCCCATACGGGCCGGGACCAGGACGATCGGATCGGACATCGAGGAGCGACTTTCCGGACTGTTTTCAAAAGCGAAACGCCCAAGCCTCCGCGTGAGCAGGAGCGAGGCGGCAAAAGGTATCAGGAAGGCTTTGCTTATACGTGTTGCCAACGGCCCCGCAAAGCGGGTAATCAACCCGCGCGCGTCGCCTTTCGTCGGAGAGGGGCTTGACGCGCGACTAGGCGCGACCCACGCGCCGGAGCTGACACAGGCGGAGCCCTAAAGACATGGATTCATTCGAATTCAACAAGATCGCAGGCGCGGTGCTGGGCACCCTGCTGTTCGTAATGGGCCTTGGAATTTTCTCCGACGCACTGTTCCATCACGCGCCCCCCAAGGTGGCGGGCTACAACCTGCCCGCAGCCGAGGCTGAAAGCGCCGCCGCCGCCACCCCGGCCGCCGCCGTGCCGCTGCCCCAATTGCTCGCCAAGGCAGACCCGAAAAAGGGTGAAACCTTGGTCAAGCCCTGCTCAGCCTGCCACACCTTCGACAAGGGCGGCGCCAACAAGGTCGGCCCGCATCTCTATGGTGTCGTCGAGCGCGCAAAGGCCTCGGTGGAAGGCTTCGCCTATTCCGACTCGCTCAAGAGCAAGGGCGGCAAGTGGGACTACGAAGACATCAACGCGTTCATCACCAACCCCAAGGGTTACGCCAGCGGCACCAAGATGGCCTATGGTGGCGAGAAGGATCCGGCGCGCCGCGCCGACATCATCTCCTATCTGCGCACGCTGTCGGACACCCCGGCACCGCTGCCGACCCCCGCCAAGGCTCCCTGAGCAGCAATTGACGGACTTCGAGATCGAGGCCGGGCTTTGTCCCGGCCTTTTTTCTTGCGCCAATCTTCGCGTCGAAAGCCGTTTACTGGCCCCATGCTGGCGGCCTCTCGAAAAAGCGACATAATCCACCCGAATCATGGCCGGGCCGCAAAGGGCGGCGCTCAGACGAGGATGTTGCATGAGCTTTACCCGCCGCCAGGCCATCAAGCTCGGCTCAGCCGCTCTCGGCGCGCTCGGCCCTTTCTCTTGGACGAGCCCCGGCATCGCCGCCGAAGGCGAGACCGAGACCTACGGGCTCTCCACCTTCGGCGAGCTGGCCCTGCCCGAGAACTTTCCACATTTCGCCTATGTGAACCCGCAGGCACCGCGCGGCGGCACCTTGTCGCTGCAGATCAAGAACACCAGCGGCAACCAGAATTTCGAGACTTTCGACACGCTCAACATCTTCGTCTTCAAGGGCGATGGCGCAGCCGGCATGGATGCCACCTTCGACACGCTGATGTCG
The DNA here is from genome assembly GCA_028290085.1 of Hyphomicrobiales bacterium. Classification (GTDB taxonomy): domain Bacteria; phylum Pseudomonadota; class Alphaproteobacteria; order Rhizobiales; family Beijerinckiaceae; genus Terripilifer. The sequence continues at coordinate 1,825 of JAQGKN010000579.1, read as the reverse complement.
GGCACCGCGGACGAGCCGACCTCCATGTATGGGCTGGTCTCCGACAAGGTCCGCATCTCGGCTGACAAGTTGACCTACCGTTTCCACATCCGCCCCGAGGCGCGCTTTCATGACGGGTCCAAGCTCACCGCGCGCGATGCGGCTTTCACGTTCAACATCCTGAAGGCCAAGGGCCATCCGACCTATCGGTCGATCCTGTCGGAGTTCGTCGGCGCGGAAGCAGACGGTGACGACACGCTCGTCGCGCGCTTCACGCCCGCGCGCAGCCGCGACCTGCATCTTCTGATCGCAGGCCTGCCGATCTTCTCAGAAGCCTGGTGGAAAGGCCGCGATTTCGAGGCGTCCACGCTGGAGGCGCCGCTCGGATCGGGCGCCTACAAGGTCTCTCGCTTCGAACAAGGCCGCTACATCGAATTCGAACGGGTGCGCGATTACTGGGCCGAGAAGCTGCCGGTAAATGTGGGCTCGAACAATTTCGACCGCCTCCGCTACGAATATTATCGCGAGCGTCAGGTCGCATTCGAAGGTTTCAAATCGGGCCAGATCAATTTCAACGAAGAATATACCGCCCGCCTCTGGGCCACCGCCTATGACTTCCCCGCCGTGCGCGACGGCCGAGTGAAGAAGGAAGAGCTGCCCAACGGCGCACCAACGCCGAGCCAGGGCTGGTACTTCAACACGCGGCGGGCAAAGTTTCAGGATCCGCGCGTGCGCGAGGCGCTCGGGCTCGCCTTCGACTTCGAGTGGACCAACCGCACCATCATGTATTCGGCCTACAAACGGCTGAGTTCCTATTTCGAAAACTCGGACATGAAAGCCGTGGGCTTGCCCGGCCCCGGCGAACTGGCGCTGCTCGAAAAGTTTCGCGGCAAGGTGCCCGACGAAGTCTTCCACGAGCCCTATGTGCCGCCGGCTTCCGATGGCTCGGGCTCCGACCGCACGCTGCTTCGCCGCGCCGACCAATTGCTGCGCGAGGCCGGCTGCAAGCGCGAGGGAACGCGGATGCTGCTGCCTGACGGGCAGCCGTTCGAAATCGAGTTTCTCGACTCTTCGGGCGCGTTGAAGCCGCATACCGAGCCGCTGCAGGCCAATCTGCGCAAGCTCGGCATCGAAACGACGTTCCGCACTGTCGATGCAGCACAATACAAGCGTCGGCTGGACGGTTTTGAATTCGACATCGTGACTATGGCGCTCGGCGGCTCGACAACGCCGGGTGACGGCCTGCGTATCGTGTTTGGCTCGGACGCGGCGAAGACTCCAGGAAGCCGAAATGTGGCTGGCATCGCGGACCCCGCCGTCGATTTCCTCATTGAGAAAATCTCGCTGGCTGACAGCCGCGAGGATCTCAACGTCGCCTGCCGCACGCTGGACCGTGTGCTGCGGGCGGGACGCTACTGGATTCCCATGTGGTACAAGGACAAGAGCCTCGTTGCCTATTGGGACGTGTTCTCGCGGCCCGGCACGACGCCGAAATATTCGACCGGAGCGCCGGGCACATGGTGGTGGGACGCCGAGAAGGCCAAGCGCATCAATTATCAGGGTTGAGCGCCGGGACGTCGCGCTGAAAGGAATTCATGCTCGCCTATATCGCCCGCCGCCTGCTGTTGATGATCCCGACGATTTTCGGGATCCTGCTGATCTCTTTCGTCATTGTGCAATTCGCGCCGGGCGGTCCGGTGGAGCGCGTGCTGGCGCAATTGCAGGGGCTAGACTCTGGTGCAACCTCACGCTTCGGCGGCGGGGCGAGTGACCTCGGCGCTGCTGCGCAAAGTGGTGGCGGTGAATCGCGCTATCGCGGCGCGCAGGGGCTCGACCCGAAATTCAT
>JAQGKN010000575.1 GCA_028290085.1 Hyphomicrobiales bacterium | reverse complement strand
TGCCTTCGCAGACCACGTTCGACAATCCTCCTTTTGGAGCCGCGTTCGAGATCAGCGCTTGATCGCCAGCGCGACGCCGACGGTGGTCACGACCATGCCGGCGATCTGGATGGGTGCAAGCCGCTCCCCGAAGAGCAGATAGACCTGAAGTGCTGCGGCCGGCGGGACCAGATAGATCAATTGCGCAGAACGGGCCACTTCACCGCGCCGGAGAAGATGGAGGAGAAGGGCGATTGAGACCACCGATATAGCCAGGATAGACCAGCCGAGGGCCATCAGCGCATTGGGCGTCCAGACGACACGCATATTCTCGAACAGATAGGCGAGCGGTAGCGTGACCGCAAAGGCGCTCACGAATTGGAGAACGCTCACCGTGCGAAGGTCTCCAGTTCTGATAAAGCGCTTCTGATAGAAGGTGCCGAGTGTCAGGAAGAGCATGCCTGCAGCGTTGACGAGAACCGGCAGAAGCGCGGTCCCCAGCTGACCTGGCTCAATGGCGGCGAGCTTGGGAGCCAGGACCAGAGTGAGGCCTGTGAGACCAAGGCCAATACCCATCCATTGTCTAGCCGTGATGGTTTCTCCCGCCAGCCGAGGTGCAAGAAAGGCGGTCAGAATAGGTTGCAAAGCAGCCAGCAGGGCCGAGACGGATGCGGGAACTCCGTGCGCGATGGCCCACCAGACTCCGCCAAGATAGAATGCGTGCAGCAGCACCCCTGAAAAGAGCGCATGCACCCAGTCCATAGCTGCCCTTGGCCAAACTGCACCAGCGGCGAAAGCATAGACCGCGAGGCAGGACGCTGCGCCCGCATACCGAAAGCTCAGGAAGGTGAGTGGGTCTGCGTCATCAGCTGCAAAGCGCGCCACTATCCAGCCTGTCGACCACAGGAGGACAAAAGCGACAGGAATCGCGCTTTCCAGAGCCCTGTCGACGATGTGAGATCGCTTATTCATACGCCTGCGTTATCCTCCATTGCATTCGGCGTTTAGCTCGCTCGTCTATCCGCTCCCGATCCCCGACCAAGCCATAGGCTCATGCGACATTATTTCTCGATATTCGTAGATGCCTATCTGAGCTTCATCGAGGACGACGGGTGGGCGATCGCCAGCCATATCGCGCTCACTACTCTCATGTCGATGTTCCCATTTCTGATCTTCTTGACGGCTCTGGCAGGCTTCTTCGGGTCGAAGGGGCTGGCCGATCAGGCGGCGAGCATTCTTCTGGAAGCATGGCCGGAGCAGGTAGCGGCGCCGATTGCGAGCGAGATTCACAACGTTCTCACACAAAGCCGTAGCGGGCTCGCGACCGTGGGCGCTGTGTTGGCCCTTTATTTTTCGTCGAGTGGCGTAGAGGCTATTCGTGTTGGCCTCAACCGCGCCTATCGCGTACGTGATCAGCGCGGCTGGTGGCTCCTGCGTCTGGAGTCGGTCGCCTATGTTCTGGTAGGGGCGCTTGCGCTTCTAGCTTTGGCTTTTCTCGTGGTGCTCGGCCCACTGATCTGGGGCCGGTTGCTCACGAGTTTTCCGGGTCTCGCCCCGCTCGCAGCAGCAGTAACGACAGCGCGCTATCTGATCACGGCGCTCTTGCTGACGGGTGCTCTCATCATCGCGCACAAATGGCTCCCGGCAGAGAACAACGGACTGCGGCAGGTCCTGCCGGGGATCTGCCTGACCGTTGCGCTCTCTATCGTGTTTGCCGTCGCGTTCGCGGCCTATCTCGCGCAGTTCGCACGCACCTATGTGACGACCTATGCTGGCATTGCCTCGGTGATGATCGCGCTCGTGTTTCTTTACTCGCTTGCAGCGATTTTCGTTTTCGGTGGCGAACTCAATGCCGCCATCTGTCGTGACAAGCGACGGCAAGATTCATTTCGCGCCTGAAGTCGAGGCTTCGATCACGTCGTCGAGTGTCTTCAATCCCGTGCGTTGTGCATTAACCAGCACAGCCATGTTGCCGGGCGAGTGCTGGTTCTTCCACATCTTCATGTGCGCCAGGGGAATTTTGTCCCATGGAAAGACTACGGACACGCATGGGTCGATGCGCCGGTCGATGACGAATTGATTGGCCGCGGCCGCCTGTTTCAGATGTGCAAAGTGCGAGCCTTGAATGCGCTTCTGACGCATCCACACGAATCGGGCGTCGAAGGTCAGATTGAAGCCAGAAGTGCCCGCGCAGAAGACGACCATGCCCCCACGTTTCACAACAAAACACGATGTCGGGAACGTCTGCTCACCGGGATGTTCGAAGACGATGTCTACGTCCTTGCGGCCCGTGATGTTCCAGATCGCTTTCCCGAACTTCCGCGCTTCAGCCATGTAGGCTGAATATTCCTCAGAATTCACCTTAGGGAGCTGGCCCCAGCAGTTGAATTCCTTGCGGTTGATGACGCCGCGCGCCCCGAGCGACAGGACGTAATCCCGCTTTGTTTCGTCTGAGATCACGCCGATCGCATTCGCACCCGCTGCCGCGCAGAGTTGAACGCCGAACACGCCAAGTCCGCCGGAGGCACCCCAGACGAGGACGTTATCGCCGGGCTTCAGGCGGTGCGGCTCGTGTCCAAAGAGCATGCGATAGGCTGTTGCCAGGGTGAGCGTGTAGGACGCGCTCTCTTCCCAGGTCAGGTGCTTTGGGCGCACCATGAGCTGGCGGTCTTGCACGCGACAGAATTGCGCGAAGGAGCCGTCTGGTGTCTCGTAACCCCAGATTCGCTGCGAGGCCGAGAACATCGGGTCGCCGCCGTTGCATTCCTCGTCGTCGCCGTCGTCCTGGTTGCAGTGAACGACAACCTCGTCGCCGACCTTCCAGCGTTTCACCTTCGAGCCGATAGCCCAGACAACCCCGGATGCGTCGGAGCCCGCGATGTGAAACGGACTCCTGTGACCGTCAAGCGGGGAAATCGGCTCGCCGAGCGCGGCCCAGACGCCATTGTAATTGACGCCCGCCGCCATCACGAGAACGAGCACGTCGTGGCTGTCGAGCGTCCATGTGGGAACAACTTCAAGTTGCATCGACTGATCTGGCGGTCCGTGTCGGTCCTTGCGGATCGCCCAGGCGTACATTTGGGACGGCACATGTCCGAGAGGCGGAATCTCGCCAATCTCGTAGAGGTCCTTTGTACCTGGTCCCGCGCCGGCCCAAGCCGGTCCTTCGTGAAGATCCGAACCTGCCACGTTGCTCTCCCTGAACGATCGTCGAGCGACCAGGACGCATGTTAGCGCGCGTGCTGCGATGCACCATACTACTAATGTTTCGCTTCCGCCAATTGCGCGGTCGTGCGCGGATATCCGAGGGATCGCAGGGTGCCGAAGCGCTGCCGTTCTTATTGTGCCCTGCAACATGTCATTCTAATCTGATCAGACCAGTGGTCGAGAGGCTTCACGCGATGAGCGC
>JAQGKN010000571.1 GCA_028290085.1 Hyphomicrobiales bacterium | reverse complement strand
GTAGCTGAACATGGACGGCGTTCCCTTTTTTTACGAGATTGAGGGCGCGTGACTGAGTTCGCGCCCGCCATTGGCCATCAGGCCGCATTCAATGCAGCTCTTTCGCCCACTTCTGCTTCGCGGGGCCTCACGCCACGCACGGGCGCGACGGCGTCTCCCAAGCCAGGTCCATCATCCTGATAGATTTCACTGAGACGGGCCTCGTCCAGATACAAAGGAGAACCGTCAAAGACGACACGGCCCCTCGACATGCCAACGATCCGGTCACAGTATTTCCTGGCGACGTCCAGCGTGTGCAAATTGCAGATCACGGTCGTGCGATCCTCGCGGTTGATCTGGCGCAGCGAGTCCATGACAACTTGTGCGTTGCCTGGATCGAGCGAAGCGATTGGCTCATCGGCAAGAATGATGTCCGGCCGCTGCACGAGAACACGCGCGATCGCGACGCGTTGTTGCTGCCCACCCGACAAGGTTTCCGCTCTCTGCAATGCCTGGGGGAGAAGACCGAGGCGGTCCAGCGCCTCTGCGGCGCGCATGCGATCACTTGCGGAAAAATTCTTGAAGAGAGTCGCGAATGTGCCGGTCTCGGCGACGCGACCGATGAGCACGTTCGTCAGGACATCGAGGCGGCCCGTGAGGTTGAATTGCTGGAAAATCATGGAGCATCGCGCGCGCCAGCGCTGAAGGTCATTTCCCCTCAGTGCGCGGACGTCGATCTGTCCCGAGCGGATTGCGCCCTGATCGGGCTCAATCAGCCGATTGATCATTCGAAGGAGCGTCGACTTCCCCGCGCCTGAGCGGCCGATAACTGCAACCATCTGGCCCTGGGGAATTTCGATGTTCAGATTATCGATAGCGATCGTCGATCCAAACCGTCGCGTAACGCCGTTAAGCTGCAACATGCCGCACCGCCGCGAAGTGCAGATCCCTGGTGGAACAGGTCTGCATATTTAGAGCATGCGGCGATGAATTCGTTCGCATCGTCGCGCCCTGGGAAAACAGTAAAGCGGGTTAGTGACGGTTTGTTGAAATGGGGAGTGGTGACTTCGCTCGAAACGAATGCACTAGAAATCGGCCGCTGCCAGTCCTGATCTGCTGAGCGCACCCAACCAGGGCGACAAGAACGGTGTCACTTGTTCAACGGGGCTTCTAGATCGACAACGAATTGAACCGATCACTGGAATAGCAAGCGATGTCAGAGGCGTTCGGGCGATCACTCGCGTGTAGAGAGACCCGCGTGTCGGGCCCTCCGCTGTCTCTTTGTCCATGCGCCGAGACATATGGTGTCTCTCGTCCTCCGAAGCAGCCCAGTTCCTGCATGCGATCCCGGCATAGTCATGCGACTGAAACATACGCCCCGTAAGGAGAGGAACATCGAGCGAAGGCTACGTATCTTTCGAGCAATCTCGCAAAGGCCTTATTGCAAGATGCAGCCCGATGATCACAACGAGGGCAGTGTGGACTGCGAGGGTGATTTCCTGTTCGTCGATCTTGCTTCGTGACGAGCCAACCGCGTCGCTCGATTCCGTCAATCGTGACACTGTCACGGGTTGATCGAGGAACCTAAGACTGCTGGAACTGCCATCGCCGGCATCTTCCATGATGAGATGGTTCGCAACGCCGTTGCCGACCGATTGTTCGAGATGGGAGAGAACGCATGAACGAGTTCGTTTTGAGCAATGCGAACATCGTTCTCGCCGACGAAGTGATTCTCGGATCCCTTTGCGTGCAGGATGGGCTCATTGTGTCTTTCGACTCGAAGCCATCCAATCTTCCATCGGCCGTGGATTGTGACGGGGATTATGTCCTGCCCGGCCTGATCGATATCCATACGGACAACGTCGAAAAGCATTTCCTTCCGCGACCGGGTGTACGCTGGCTGCCTCTCTCGGCAATTCTGTCTCATGACGCCCAGGTGATCTCCTCTGGGATCACCACCGTGTTTAACGCGATCGCTGTGGGCTCCAGCATGGATGTTCCCGAACGTCGCGAGATCCTCGGGCCATCGGTCGAGGCGATCCGGTTCGCATGTTCGCGTGACTTGCTGCGCGCCGATCACCGTCTCCATATGAGATGCGAAATCACCGACAGGAATGTGCTCGACCTCTTTTCCGGTTTGATGGACGACACGCTGGTTGGGATTGTGTCGGTGATGGATCATTCGCCGGGTCAGCGGCAATCTCCGGATATTGCGCGTTACCGGGAAAAGCAGATCCGCAAGTTGCATCTCACGTTTGAGGAGGCCGATCGGCAGATCGCGAACCTGATGCACGCGTCGGTGACGATCGGCCCCGAGAACCGGAGGACTCTGGCGGCCCTCGCTCTTGCACGGGCGCTTCCGCTTGCCAGCCACGATGACGGAACCGTCGAGGATATCGATGAGGCTGTCCGGCTGGGAGCGGTGATTTGCGAATTTCCGACGACGCTCGATGCGGCGGAAGCAGCGCGTGCGCGCGGGCTTTCTATCGTGATGGGCTCGCCGAATGTCATGCGCGGAGGCTCGCAGAGCGGAAACGTCGGCGCCATTGAACTGGCGCAAAAGGGACAGCTCAATATTCTGGCCTCGGATTATATTCCAATCAGCCTGCTTCAGGGGGCATTCCGCCTCGCCAGGATCGGTATGGACCTCCCGGCCGCGGTGCGAATGGCGTCACTCGATCCGGCGAAAGCCGTGAACATGAGCGATCGCGGGGAGATTTCTGCCGGCAAACGGGCAGATCTCGTTCGCGTGAGAGAAATCGACGAACTGCCTGTGGTCAAGTCCGTCTGGTCGGCAGGCGCGCGTGTCTATTAACACCCGGCCAGTGCAACGGAGATGCCCTCGGCCCTTTGAACAAGCCATACAATCCACCCGGCCGGAAACAGCTTTCGTGTGTTACGCAGCGGCAGGCTGAACGAATAACGGTCGGTCTGGAGTGAGGGCCTCCTCGAACGGTAAAACCAGCACGATCTTGCCGAAAGCGTCAGCACGACGAAGCAGATTCGGTGACCGAGACCGCCGGCCGGCATTTGCCTGAGATCAATGACAGCCTGCGCGGGACTGGCTTCTTTCACCGAGCCATTTAGATAGCTCGAGATGGAGATCGTCATGTCCGATCGCGACGTCGTCATCTGCGCACCAGTGCGCACTGCCATGGGATCTTACAACGGGTCCCTCAAGGACGTTCCCGCCACAACGCTCGGTTCGGCAGTTATTTCAGAGACCCTAAAGCGCTCCGGCCTCCCTCCAGCCAGCATCGACAGCGTGGTCATGGGGAATGTCGTGCAAGCGGGCAATAAAATGAACCCGGCCCGCCAGGCGGCTATTCAGGGCGGTGTTCCGGTGGAGGCGCCAGCCCTCACGGTCAATCGTGTATGCGGATCCGGCGCGCAGGCTATCGCCTCGGTGGCGCAGGAGGTCTGGCTCGGGCTTGCCAAGGCGGGCATTGCGGGCGGGATGGAGAACATGGACGCCGCTCCCTACCTGCTGCCATCCGGGCGCTGGGGCTACCGAATGGGCGACGGACAGGTCTACGACGCAATGTTGCGTGACGGGCTGAACGACGCTTTCTCAGGCCAGCATTCCGGATGGCATGCGGAGGATGTTGTGTCGAAGTACGATATCAGCCGCACCGACCAGGACCGCTGGGCGGCTAAGTCGCAGCAGCGTTTCTCCGCCGCGCAGGCGTCGGGCCAGTTCGACGCTGAAATTACGCCTATTGAAATCAAAGGCCGTAAAGGAACCGCCAATTTCGCAAAAGACGAGCACAACCGACCCGAAACGACGATCGAGTCGCTCGCGACCCTGCGGCCGGCGTTCCGCAAAGATGGAACAATCACGGCCGGCAATGCGCCGGGCTTGAACACTGGCGCAGCGGCCATGGTCCTCGCCGAGAGGCAGTTTGCGGCCCGCAACGGTCTTTCGCCCGTCGCCCGTCTCGTCTCCTATGGGCTCGGCGCTGTCGAGCCGGGCATGTTCGGAATCGGGCCAGTCCCCGCAGTCGGGCAGGCACTTGATCGAGGTGGGTGGAGCACCAAGGTGGTTGTGCGCGTCGAAATCTTCGAGGCGTTTGCCGCGATCGCCATAGCCGTACAGCGCGAACTTGGTTTACCCGAGGAGATTGTGAACGTCGAAGGTGGCGCCATCGCCCACGGTCACCCAATCGGTGCTACCGGAGCGATCCTGACGACCCGTCTGATTCACTCGATGAAGCGGGACGGGCTTCGTCGCGGCGTAGTCACGCTCTGCATCGGCGGCGGCCAAGGCATCGCCCTCGCTCTTGAGACAATTGGCTAACTTTATCGGACCAGAAGCTGGGCGCGCAGGGCTGATCGAGGGTACTAGCGGGGTGTCTTCAAGGTTCGCGACACCGAGCAAATGTTTCAACGTTGTTGTAGCATGGCGCGCGCGAAGGAGGTTCGCTAACCAGGCGTCATTCCCCAGCCGGAGGGGTTTTTTCGCGGTTGCGTTCCCTTTCCCTAAGCTCATCCGGTACAAAGAGATCAGCCTCCGACGCGGCAAGCACCTGGCCGATTGTCACACCATTCGCCGTTTCGAGGAGTGTCGCTCGTCCGTCT
>JAQGKN010000545.1 GCA_028290085.1 Hyphomicrobiales bacterium | reverse complement strand
TCGAGTTCCAGATTGTGCTTCTTGAAGATGCCGGCGTTCTGACCCAATTCGGAAATCGAATTCTCCCAGACGCCACGTGAGCCGATGGCTATCTTCAATTTGTCCGGGGTCTGCTGCGCTTGCGCGTTCCCGGCCAAGAGCACGATGACAGCAGATGCAGCAAGCATCGCCGATTTGGTGATTGTCATGTTATTCTCCTCGGGTCTTATGAGCCCTTCTCCCGGATCGCACCTAAGCGGGACGATCAAGTTCCGTCAAGCGTCCCACAATGCGGGATTGGCGTGAGCGGGGCACTGGGCTCACATTCGGCAAGGATCGGCAGCGCGTGAACAGTCTAGAACGCATGATCGTCATCCTCGATCTTTTCGAGGGTGACAGGCTGGAATGGACGATGGAGGAGCTGCAGGCGCAGCTCGGCTATACGCGCTCGACCCTCTATCGCTATCTCAAGGTTCTCACCGATGCAGGCCTCCTGACGTCGCTGCCCGACGTCGGTTATACGCTCGGGCCGCGCATCGCGGAACTCGATTACCAGATGCGCGAGCGCGACCCGCTGATCACAGCCAGCCGCCCTGTCATGGCTGAGCTCGTCGAGGAGATCGCGGGCATTTCGCTGCTGTGCCGCCGCTACCGTGAGCGCGTGCTCTGCGTGCATCAGGAACAGGGCACCGCGTCGTTCCATTCGAACTACGAGCGAGGACGGGCAAGGCCTCTGCTGCAGGGTGCTGCGTCACGCATCATCCTCGCGCACATGCCCTCGGCGGCGCTGCGCAAGCTCTACGACGCCAACCCCACCGCCGTGCATGAGGCGGGCCTCGGCGATAGCCTGAATGCGTTTCGCGCACGGCTTCGCCTGTTGCGGCAAGCGGGCTGGGACGCCACCGTCAGCCAGGTCACGCGCGGTGTCACGGGCGTGGCCGCGCCCATCTTCGATCGGCGCGACAACGTGCTGGGTTCACTCAGCGTGACCATCGGCGACGAGCACGTGAGCAAGGAGAGGCTGGCCTTCGTGGCCGACCGCGTGGTGCTGTGCGCGCGCATCGTCACCAAGACGATCGCGCGCTCGGGGCACTCCTTGCCCGCAACACCTGAAAGAGCCGGTCGGCGCGAAGACATCACGCCCTTACTGGCAGGAGCTGCGCGGCAGGAGGGTTCCACCTAGGCACTTTATAGACGCTAAATCCCGCATGGTGGGAATTTGCCTATATTTTGTTGACGGCCGCCCTTGGCGGGCGTATCAGCGCTTATCGCCCTGTGCGGAGGAGCTGGCTCATGGATACGCATGTTTTGATTGTAGGCGCCGGTCCGGTCGGCCTGACGCTGGCCATCGATCTGGGTAAGCGCGGGGTGAAATGCACCCTGATCGAGCAGAAGGACGCGCCGCAGTTCCTCCCCAAGATGGAACGCGTGAATGCGCGCACGATGGAAATGTACCGGCGCATTGGCCTCGCCGATCAGATCCGCGCGGCGGGCCTGCGCGGCGATTGCCCGATGGACGTGTATGTCGTCCTCAGTCTCGCCGAGCCGCCGCTGCTGCGCCTGCGCTATCCGTCCGTCAACGAAGCCAAGGACGATTGCCGCGTCACCAATGATGGCACCGGCGCCCTGGAGCCCTATCAGCTCATTTCACAATATTCCGTGGAGCCGCTGTTGAAGAAGGTGGCTGAAAGCCTGCCTTCGGTGAACGTGCGCTTCTCGACCGAATTCGTCTCCTTCACGCAGGACGAAAAAGGTGTCAGTGCCACTGTGAAAAGCGGCGGCAAGACCGAGACCATCAGCGCCGCCTATCTGGTGGGATGCGATGGCGGCAACAGCCCCGTGCGCAAGCAGCTTGGCATCAAGTTGCGCGGCGAGGGCGGGTTGATGGACCTGCGCCAGGCGCTCTATCGGTGCGACGAATTGTTCGACATGCTCCCCCGCGGCAATGGCCCGGGCAGGGGGCGCCACTACCATGTGGCCGACGACAAGGCGACCTTCCTGATCATGCAGGATTCGACCGTGCACTGGACGCTGCATTCCACCGTCGGCTCGGACGAGGAAATGAAGACGCAGTTCGAAAAGGCCGTTGGTTTCCCTGTCAAATACGAAATGCTGTCCTGCGCACCGTGGAAACAGAACCTGCTGGTGGCGGATCGCTACCGCGATGGCCGCGTGTTTCTCGCGGGCGATGCCGTGCATCTGGTTATCCCCACAGGCGGCCTCGGCATGAACACCGGCGTCGGCGATGCCTTCGATCTGTCGTGGAAGCTGGCCGCGACGTTGCAGGGCTGGGGTGGACCCAATCTGCTGGGCTCCTACGAGCACGAGCGCAGGCAGGTCGGCGAACGCAACATCGGCGCGTCGCGCTATGCGTCGCTGGGACGGCGCAAGTGGCGTTCGATGTATCGTTCGAACATTCGGGAAAATACGCTCGAGGGCCGGCAGAATCGCGAGAGCCTCGCCAATGTCGCCGACATCGAGCAGCGCAAGACCAATGAGATGATCGGCGCCGAGATGGGCTATCGCTACATCGACTCGCCCATCATCATGGATATTCCGGGCGGGCCGGAACATCTGTTCCGCGAATATGTGCCCACCACATGGCCCGGCGCGCGGCTGCCGCATGTCTGGCTTAACGACGGCACCGCCATGCAGGACCGGCTGCCGGAAGGCTATACGCTGCTCAAACTCGGCAGCACAAAAGCGGACACGGCCGGGCTCGAGAAGGCCATGCGCAGTTTTGACGCGCCGTTCAGCGTCATGGATGTGCCCGACCAGATCGCCCGGGAGATCTATGGCTACGATCTGATCCTTCTGCGTCCGGACATGCACATTGTATGGCGTGGAAATCACGCTCCGGAGGATCCGGCTGAGATCGCAGCCGTGGCAACCGGCCACTAAACGCGCTATTCAGACGGGCGGCACCGGAAACCGGGCCGCCCGAATGCTGTCGCGACCCAAAAAAAGTGGAGGATGTGAATGACCGATCTGACCCAGCTTAAGGAAGAGCTCGTAACCGCGAACCGGATTCTGGCGCACCACCATGTCGTCGATTCCTTCGGCCATATTTCCGTCCGCCATCCCGAAATCCCCGGCCACTTCCTGATGTCCCGCGCGCGCGCTCCCGGCGTGCTCGTCGAAGACGACATCATGGAATTCACGCTCGACGGCCAGATCATCGGCGCCGAGCCCGGTAAGCCCTATTCCGAGCGCTTTATTCACGGCGCAATCCTCGAAGCGCGCCCCGACGCCATGGCCGTCGTGCACAACCACAGCCCGAACGTGGTGCCCTTCACCGTGACCGGCCGCAAGATGCGCCCGATCATGCACATGTGCGCGCCCATCGGCGGCGACATCCCGAACTGGGACATCAGCACGAAGTTCGGCGACGAGACCAACCTGCTCGTGACCAACATGGACATGGGCCGCGACCTCGCCAAGACGCTCGGTTCGCGAACGGTGTCGCTGATGCGCGGCCACGGCAGCGTGGTTGTCGGACGCTCGATCCGCGAGGCGGTGTTCACGTCGATCTACATGGAAGCCAATGCGGAGATGCTCATCAAGGCGCTGCAGCTCGGCGACAATGTGCATTACCTGTCGGATGGCGAAATCGCCGCCAACACGCGTGGCCGCGCTGGCTTCACGTGGGAGCGTGGCTGGGAAAACTGGTGCCGCGAAGTCGAGCGCAAATACGTGCCCCAGGCCTGGGCCATGGGCCCTGGCTTCTCCAAGACCGATCCGGCCGGCTGATAGACGGAGCGCATAACGGACGGCGGCGATGAGCCGCCGCCGTCTTTAAAAAATTTTGGGAGAGAAACATGATGTTCAAGTCCAGTGCGCTGGCCGTGGCCCTTCTTGCGGGTAGCTGCGTGGTTTCGCAGGCGGCCGACAAGGTCACGATCGCCGTCGTCAACGCGAGCAGCGACGCTGGCCTGTTCGTCGCCGACGCCAAGGGTTATTTCAAGCAGGAGGGGATCGAAGCCGAATTCATCTCCTTCGACACGGGCG
>JAQGKN010000537.1 GCA_028290085.1 Hyphomicrobiales bacterium | reverse complement strand
AATGTCGGTTCGCCGGTCACGCTCAACAATGCCACGAGCGCGCCAGCACGAGCCTATATGGATGCGGCGCGCCGGCTTTGTGGCGAAGACATCGCCATGAACATTCCCATGCACAAGAAAGGAATTCTCGACAGACTCTTCGGCCGGAGGGCGGCATGAGCATCTTCAGCCTGTTCAACCGTCGCTCAAGCGCTCCGGTCGCACGGGAGCGCCTGCAGATCCTGCTCGCCCACGAGCGTGGCACGAACTGCAATTCCGATCTCATCGCCCTTCTTCAGAAGGAAGTGTTGGCAGCCATCGCCAAGCACATCGATGTCGATCCGGACAAGGTGCAGATCAAGATGGAGCGCCGCGAGGACGTCTCTCTGCTCGAGATCGATGTCGAGATTCCGATGCCCAAGCCCAAGGGCGGCAAGTCCGCAGACAAGCAGGGCGACGCCCGGGCCGCTGACCGTTACGCCGTTCGGCGCGCGGGCAAAGCAGCCTGAAGCCATTCGGCCAACAATCCAGGGAGGCCTGCTGCAAAGCGGCCTCCCTTTTTTGCATCAAAAGCGCGGCACCCATCCGCCCAGCGTATCGCCTATTGAAGCCATGGCGCCAACGACCTTCGCCTTGGACGGCAACACGTGCGGGATCGATACATCCGGCAGCATGTTCCGGAACACATCCAACTTCGAGGCGGGCGGCGCGGCGGGCTCATCGTTCACGGCGATTCGAACCGGCGCAGGCGTCATGGGCGCGGGTTGCTGAACCAACGACACCGGGCGGCGCGGCGGCAGGCCTGCAACCACGTGCGGCCTTTGCAACTCCACACCGCGCCTGACAGGCGCATCCCACTCGGCCCGTGCAACGCGCGCCGGCGGCTCCCCTTGCGGGGGCGCCCAATCTGCAATGCCGACATCGGGGCCCGTCTCAGGACGGGCGACCTGAAGCACGTATTCGGGGAACATGTTTTCAGTGGATGCGCGACCGAGCCCCTCAATCGTGAAAGCCGCGGATAGCGGCACCTGTAGTGGCACCAATTTCTGCATTGCCGTTCCAGTCATGACCGGAGCGCCAATGGTCGCTTGCGGGGAGGCACCCAGATGCGGAAACACGAGGCTCGTCACCACACCCGCGCAGATCGCGGTGGTGACAGAAAAAGCGAATTGCCCGCCGATGCGCGCAAAGTGCCGGAGGCCGGAGCGGAATACAGTCGGACAGAGGGGCATGGCGACTCACCCGGTGGATGCTGGTCTACATAGAAGGCCGCCCCTTTGAGCCGAGATTGAGGCGGCTTTCGTCAGTTCCTGGGCACGCCTCACCATCACACGGCCAATCGAGGGATAATGCGACCGCACCCTTGTTCCCTAGTCCCCGCATATCTAGTTTGACGTCTCATTCATGACGGGGAGCCGATCCATTGGCGCACGAAAATCCTTTCTTCGAGACATGGGTAACCCCATTCGGCATGCCCCCTTTCGATCGCATCGAAACGCGCCACTACACACCGGCCTTCGAGCAGGCGGTGGCGGCCCACCGCGGCGAGGTCGACGCCATCAGCAATGAAGCAGCCGCCACTACGTTCCAAAACACTGTTGAAGCCTTCGAGCGCAGCGGCGCCGATCTCGTGCGAGTCAGTCTGGTTTTCCGTAATCTCGCGGGCACGGAATCCGACGAGGCTCTTCGCGCCATCGAGCGCGACCTCTCGCCAATTCTCGCCCGTCACCGCAGCGCGATCTATCTCGATGCGACCTTGTTCGCGCGGATCGATGCCGTGCTGAACGGCAAGGAAAGCCTCAACGACGAACAGAAACGCCTCACCGAACGTCTGCACAAAGCCTTCGTGCGCTCGGGCGCGCGTCTCTCGGAGGCGGAACGCGCGCGCCTATCGGATATCACAGCACGGCTCGCCACTCTGGGCACGCAATTCGCCCAGAACGTGCTTCAGGACGAGTCCGATTACATCCTCCTGTTGAAAGATGAGGCCGACCTCGCGGGCCTCTCCGAAGACTTTCGCCTCGCCGCCGCAACCTTGGCCAAGACACGTGGCCACGAGGGCCTGCATGCCGTGTCGCTATCGCGCGGCAATGTCGAATCCTTCTTGACGCAATCGACTCGGCCCGATCTGCGCGAGACGTTGCAAGCGGCGTTCCTCGCACGCGGCGAACGCGGTGGCACCACCGATAATCGAACGGTCATCGCGGAAACCCTCGCTCTTCGCGAAGAACGCGCGCAGCTTCTCGGCTACGAATCCTACGCCCACTACAAGCTCGACGACACGATGGCGGAAACCCCCGATGCCGTGCGCAGCCTTCTCGATCGCGTCTGGTCTCCCGCGCGCAAAGCGGCCACGCGGGAACGCGACCGCCTCGCCGAAATCGCCGTGAGTGAAGGCAATAATGCGCCCATACGACAGGCGGATTGGCGCCATTACGCTGAAAAGCTGCGCCGCGCCGATTACGCCATCGACGACGGCGAATTGCGTCCCTATTTCCCGTTGGATCGCATCATCGAAGCGTCGTTTTATGTCGCAGGCCGCCTCTTCGGTCTGACATTCAAGGAGCGCAAGGATCTGCCGCTCTACGCCCCCAACGTTCGTGCCTTCGAAGTCACAGCCGCGGATGGACGCCATGTGGCACTCTTCCTCGGCGACTATTTCGCACGCGCCTCCAAGCGCAGCGGGGCGTGGATGTCGGCCTTCCGCGTGCAGCAGAAGCTCGTGGGCGACATTCGCCCGATCATCGTCAACGTGCTCAACATTGCAGAGCCCGCACCCGGTGAACAGGCGCTGCTCAGCATCGATGAAGCCCGCACGCTGTTCCATGAATTTGGCCACGCCTTGCATGGCATGTTGTCGGATGTGACTTATTCCACGCTCGCAGGCACATCCGTCTCTTCGGATTTCGTCGAACTGCCCTCCCAGCTCTATGAACATTGGCTGATGCAGCCCCAGGTGCTGCGGCTCTACGCACGTCACGTCGAAACGGGCGAGCCGATTCCGGAAGATCTGATCTCCAAGTTGCACGCCGCGCGCGGCTTCAACCAGGGCTTCGGCACGGTCGAATATTGTGCTTCGGCATTCGTCGATCTCGAAATGCATCTCTCGGCAACCGATGCGCAGAAAGAGCCTCTCGCCTTCGAGCGCAAAGTGCTCGACGGCATCGACATGCCCGCCGAAATCGCAATGCGCCATCGCAGCCCGCATTTCACGCATGTGTTTTCCGGCGAGGGCTATGCGGCCGGATATTACAGCTATCTCTGGTCGGAAGTGCTCGACTCCGACGCCTTCGCCGCCTTCGAGGAAACGGGTGACATTTTCGACGCAGCGACCGCAAAGCGGCTCCGCGATTTCGTCTACGCGGCGGGAAATCTGCGCGACCCGAAGGAGGCCTACCTTGCCTTCCGAGGCAAGCTGCCCGGCGTCGAACCCCTGCTGGCAAAGCGCGGCCTGAACTGAGCAAAATCGGGCGGACTCATTCGAGGCGACTTCGAATCCAGAGCCCGCCCGCATAACCGACCTGCAGGCCAAGGGCACAGAGGATGAGATGGCCAAACCGGCCATCGAAGCGCGTGGAAGGATCGGCCAGCGCGAGCGCACCCACGAGCACGAGCGCGACGATCATCACCAGAGCGAACACCACGATACCGAGCCGCATGCCGCAGCCAAGGCCAAGCAAAAGAGTGACGGTGATGATGATCATCAATCCTCGGGCCGGACGAATCAAATTTGAATGGAGCATAATTTATCTGAAATCCGGTCGACCTTTTTCCTCTATTTGCGTTTCCACTATGGTGCGCTGCAGCAGAAGAATGGAAGGAGGCGTAATGGTAGGCGAGATCCAGCAAACGCAAAAGGACGCGCA
>JAQGKN010000494.1 GCA_028290085.1 Hyphomicrobiales bacterium | reverse complement strand
ATGAACGTCATGACTTGTTTCATGAAGCGGTATTTCTGAGCGTTCTTCATGCATCCTATCTTCGGCGCGGTGAACTTCGATCTGCCGTCCGCTATGGAGCGAAATGCAGCGACATCGCGGATCAGCTTGCCACACCAGAAGTGGCGCATCTGGCGCATTCCGTCATTGGTGGGCTGTCACACTATTCGGGTGATCTTCGCCGGTCTCGAACCGAGCTTGAAAATCACCTGACCTCGCGAGGAACCGACAAACATGTGGGGCCGGTTTACCTCGCCTATGACATGCACGTTCGCAGCGCAATCCATCTCGCGCGGACCCTGTGGCTGCAAGGTCATCCATCTGAAGGAATTGCTCTGACCAGGCGGACGATAAGTGATGCAAAGCGCCTGGAAGCGCCGGAGTCCCTTGTCGCCGTGTCGTTGCTGGGGGCATCGGTGTTCACGTGGGCTGGTGAATACGAGGCTGCGGGGGACGCAATCACCTTCTCACTCGCTCTTGCCGAGTGCCATTCGATGGGTCGGCTTGTGACGGTTGGGCGTGCGCGTAAAGGCGAGCTTGATGTCACCAGGGGATTCGCGCGCGACGGAGTTCTTGCGCTACGTGCAGCTTTGGCTGAGAGCCACACGGGGGGTGAGGGTCTATTCGCTACAGAATTCAACGTGACCTTAATTCATGGCCTGACCACTCTGGGCTGCTTCGAAGAGGCATTGCCTGTCGCGGATGAGAACATCCGGCTCGCCAAGGCTGAGGCCGCGCTCACTTACTTGCCTGAGCTGCTCCGGCTAAAGGGCAAACTCGCTCTGGCGTCGCGGCATGGAATAGGCGAAGCGAAGAAACTGTTCCAGGAGTCTCTTGAGCGGAGTCGCCAAATGGGGGCCTTGGCCTGGGAACTTCGGACATCAGTCGACTTGGCGGCTCTCATCGCGTCGGAGGGAGACTTCGGCTACGCGCGAAGACTTTTGGAAGACGTTTGCGCTCGCTTCGCCGATAGCTTCCGAACGCGCGACATTAACGCGGCGGTGCGGCTTCTCGATACATTCAGGTAAAGGCGTCGCGCGACCCCGGAGCGTTTCAAACGTCAGGAATTGGGTGCGCCGTCGTCGCGCAGGCTTAGCCTGATGGCGTGTTCTCGCATTGCCAACCGGATGGCGCAGCCGCAGATTTTGGTCACGCATTTCAGAATTAACGACAGCTAACAGCTGTATCCACGCAAAATGGGTAAATCTGTGTGGCCGTTATGAAGACTGACAGGCGGAGTCGTGCTGTGCGCATTGCTGCTTGGCCGTGCGGCAAGGCCCTTTGCAGAATAGGTCACTGATGTAAATCATCGGGAGATACAGATGCGATTATCAGGCACGGGCCTCATTGTTAGAAACCGACGATCGTTCCTTCAAGGCGCGCTGTCCTCGGCTGCAGTCATCGGAGTCGCATCGCGAGTTGAGGCGCAGAGCGAACCCTCCAATCGGAGCTCTCAAATGATTTCGGCTGCGAAACCATTCGGTGAGCTCAGGGATATCGAAGCCGGCGTGTTACGTGTGAATTACGCGGCTGTCGGTCCGACTACCGGTGCGCCCGTTCTCCTGCTCCATGGGTGGCCGTATGATATTTATAGTTTCTCGGAGGTAGCCCCCGTTCTCGCAGACGCAGGGTACCGAGTGATTGTACCGTTCCTGCGTGGGTATGGCGCTACGCGCTTTCTTTCGGACGCCACTCCGCGAAACGGCCAACAGGCAGCACTCGCGGCCGACACTATCGCGCTCCTGGACGCGCTGCGTCTCGAAAGGGTTACAATAGCTGGATTCGACTGGGGAGCGCGGACAGCCGCTATTGCCGCCGCGATATGGCCGGAAAGAATAAAGTCCCTCGTCTCCGTCAGCGGATATCTGATCGGCAGCCAGGCCGCGAATGCCTCCCCGCTGCCGCCAGAAGCTGAGCTTAGCTGGTGGTACCAGTTCTATTTCGCCACGGAACGCGGTCGGCTTGGGTATGATAAGTATCGCCGGGAATTTTCGAAACTCATCTGGCGGCTCGCATCTCCCAAATGGAATTTTGACGACGCTACGTTCGATCGAAGTGCCGCAGCATTCGATAATCCGGATCACGTCAGTATCGTGGTTCACAATTATCGGTGGCGCCTCGGGTTAGCGCAGGGCGAGCCGCAGTATGATAGCCTTGAGCGGCAGCTTGCGGCTGCGCCAGTCATTCGCGTTCCGACAATTACCCTCGAGGGGGATGCCAACGGGGCGCCCCATGCCGATCCGAGTGCATATGCGGGAAAATTCGTTGGGTCATATACGCATCGAACGATAACCGGTGGCATCGGGCACAATCTTCCGCAGGAGGCTCCGAAAGCTTTCGCGCAAGCCGTGCTGGATGCTTCAACGAAAGCCTGAAACGTCCGCAACTCGCCATTGCTCAGTACCGAATGTAGCAATTCGGGTGAGGCTTAAACTGGTCGAAATGCTTTAGGGGCGAGGGGCGTGACATGACCTCTTCGAAGCCGCCGGATGAGAAATTACTGACCGCTCGTCGCGGCTTTATTCCAGTCGCTCTCTTCGCGTCGGCAATCGGGTTGTCGGCCTTGAGCACGGGTTGGCACCTTGCAGAAGACGTTTTACGCGCCCCGGTCTGGCCGTCCATCGGCATTGGTGCGGCAGCTATCGTTGCGTTTATATGCTTATGTTCGGCCTATATTGCAAAGGTGATCATCGTTCCCGAGAAAACTCTCGCCGAATTCAGGGATCCAATCGCTGGGAACCTGTTTGGAACAATCTTCATAAGCATGCTGCTCATCCCTAAGGTGCTTGCCCGTTTCCACACGGTCCTGGCCCTTTGCATCTGGGCGGTTGGAACTGTCGGCATCTTCATATTCAATTGGATGATGGTGCGGCGTTGGCTGGGGTCACGGCAGGTTGCTGCCGAATTGACGCCAGCCTGGTTCGTCCCACCTCTGGGACTGTTAAACGTCCCGCTCGCGACACCGTATCTCGGCATATCCTCGTCCTGGATCAATGCATCGGCACTCGCAATCGGCTCATTCCTGTGCCTTCTTCTTTTCGCAATTGTATTGGGGCGCCTCATCTTCGTGACGGCGATGACCAATGCGCTTAGCCCGATGCTGCTCATATTGGCCGGCCCGACCTCTCTCGCCGTGTCTTCGTACTTTGTTGTTACGAACAGCGCAGCGCCAGACCTGTTCGCAGAGTCGCTCTTTGCAATATCTATTTTTCTCCTTGCGGTGCTCGCCCCCCGTGTCGCTCACCTTGGCTTGGCATGTCCATTTCGTGTCGCCTGGTGGGCGGTGAGCCTTCCGCTTGCCGCTGTTGCAAATGCCGCATTGAGAATTGCGAGCGCTGATCGTGGTACCCCAAGTCTCCTTCTCGCATCTGTCCTTTTGGGAATGGCGACGGTCGTGACCGCCATTCTTCTCACGCGAACGGTGCTTGGGATCCTGCGTGGTGAATTGCGCGACCTGAGCTCTTGAGGACATTCCAGTTGAAGGCATCCTGCTAACACCCCGAAATTTGCAATCGGCATCACCAGCTGACCCCATCGGCGGCGGTTTTGCCATATCTGAGGTATGGCCATGTCACACCATTATTCCGGACCTAACAATGGCTTCCCGCATGGGGATGCTAGATTGGACCTGACCGATCTCTACGCTTTCCCCGCGCCTAACGAGACGGAACGGTCTGTCCTGATCATGAACGTGCATCCGTCGGTCAGTCTTGATCCCGAAGAGCCGACCAGGAGGGATCCCTTTGCCGCGGAGGCCATCTACGAGTTCAAAATCGATACGAACGGAGACCATATTCCTGAATTGGCGTATCGCGTGACTTTCTCGCCTTTCGAAGACGGAAAGCAAACTGCGACCCTGAGGCGTGTCGAGGGCACGCTCGCCGCGTTCTCGGGGACGGAAGGTCAATTGATCCTTGAGGGCGCGCCGGTGTCTTTGGATCAAGAGATGCGGATCACAGACGCCAACGATTATCGGTTCTTTGCTGGCTGGCGCTCAGATCCCTTCTTTTTCGATCCGCTCGGTGCTCTGAACGACTTTAACTT
>JAQGKN010000473.1 GCA_028290085.1 Hyphomicrobiales bacterium | reverse complement strand
CCGGACATTCCAGGCGTCGTGATTGCCGCGACGGGCGCCTTCGAGAACGCCTCGCCGCAAGCACTGGGCAAGGTCGTGGAACTCGTGGCCCGCGCGACGCAACTGATCCGCACGAAGCCGGCTGAAGCCGCGGGCTATGTCGAGGCTATCCTCGGCGGCGGCCTGGTCGATGCCGCCACAATGCAGAAGGCGCTGGCCTCCCCTGCGGTCGATTTCATCTCCGACATCCACCTGATCGAAGCACCGACAAAAGCGCTCCTCGCCTATCAGGTCGAGATCGGCGATTTTGCCACCGCACCCTCGACCGAAGGTCTGTTCGAGCCCCTGTATTCCGACCGCGCACTCAAGGCATTGCCCCCGTCTCCCTGACATCCCCAACACGACCGCGGGACGCTTGCGCGCCTCCCGAGCCGCGTGTATGAAGAATGCACGAGAAGATATGATCCGCGATTGAGCGGGCCAGTGCGGAGGGTAACAGCGAATGGCGAACCAGGGGATTTTCTGCGACCGATCGCAAGCGCTGCCCCTGGAGACCAAGGCCCTTCTCGCCGGTCTCGTGCTCGCAAATATCCTCGGCTGGGCCTGGGCCTACGCGCTTTTCTCCAACTCTCCCTCGCTGCTTGGCATCGCCCTTCTCGCCTGGGTTTTCGGTCTGCGCCACGCGGTTGATGCCGACCATATCGCGGCCATCGACAATGTCGTGCGCAAGCTGATGTCGGAGGGCAAGCGCCCTATGTCCGTCGGATTCTACTTCTCGCTGGGCCATTCGACAGTCGTAATCGCAGCCACCATCGTGATCGCGCTGGCTGCGGGCTTCATGCAGGGCAATCTGGAGAGCATCAAGACCATCGGAAGCACCATCGGCACCTCTGTCTCCGCCGCCTTCCTGCTGGTCATTGCATTCGCCAACATCCTCATCCTGCGCGGCGTCTGGAAAAGCTTCAAGCATGTGTCGCGCGGCGGCACGTTGCAGCCCGAAAACATGGACATGCTGCTGGCCGGCGGCGGTATCCTCGCCCGCATCTTCCGCCCGATCATCGGCGCAGTGAAGCGCAGCTGGCACATGTATCCGCTGGGCTTTCTCTTCGGCCTCGGCTTCGACACAGCCAGCGAAATCGGCCTGCTCGGCATTTCCGCCACGCAATCGGCGCAGGGCATGTCGCCCTGGATGGTGCTGGTTTTCCCGGTCCTGTTCACGGCCGCCATGGCGCTGGTCGACACCATCGACAGCGTGCTCATGGTCGGCGCCTATGGCTGGGCCTTCGTCCATCCGATCAGGAAGCTCTGGTACAACCTGACGATCACGGCGGCTTCGGTTGTCGTCGCGGTACTCATCGGCGGTGTCGAGGCGCTGGCGCTGATCGCCAACAGGTTCGACCTCGAAGGCCGCTTCTGGGGCGCGATTTCCGCGTTCAATGACGATCTGGCCCAGTTCGGCTTCGTCGTCGTGGGCGTGTTCATCCTCGCTTGGGCGGTGTCGGTTCTGATCTACCGCTGGAAGGGCTACGACCAGATGGCGTTGCCCGCAGCTGAGTAGTCTCACCCCCTAAGAAGCATCCCAGGAGCGGAAAGACCGCCCCTGGATCGCGTCGTCCAACCTCAGACGCTCGCCAGAAACTCCAGCAGCTGCTGCGCCGTCGCCTCTTCGCTCTGGCCGGAAACCGGCATGTCCCAGTACTTCGACTTGGGCAGGCACTCCTGCAGATAGCGCGCGGCCGAGGTCGCGTGCGAGGCGTCCGCGCCCGGCACGATGATCGCTGGCAGATCGCAGCGCAGCAGGTCCTCGGGCTCGGCGCCCGGCGCCGTATCGCGATCCATCAGGCCGCGCACCATGCCGACCAGCGTCAGCTTGTATTTCTCGACGTCCATCTGCGCATAGGTCTGGGCGAAAGCGGCATCCGCCTTGATGACGGAAGCCCAGGGTCCGCCGCGCGGATCGGCGCCGAAGGCCTTGCCATCGCGCTGGACAAGATCGACCACCGCCTGCAACCCGCTCTGGTGCACATAGGCCAGATGCTCGGAGAAGCGCTGGTGCCCGCTGATGCGATATTTGGCACCGCCCACCGGCCAGTAGAGCACCATGGACAGTACGCGCTCAGGATGCGCGACGCCGAATGCCATGACCGGGCAGCAGCCCATGCAGCCGCCCATGATATGGGCTTTGTCGATGCCCAGATGATCGAGAAGGAGGCGCCCCTGCCGCACGAAGTCGGCCCAGGTGACGCGCTCGACACGCCCACCGGATTGGCCGCATTCGCGCCGGTCGAAGGTGATGCAGGTGTAGTGCTTCGTCAGGTGATCGAGCGGCTTGGTCTTGGCGTAAATGCCTAAGCCAGACCACTTCTCGATGGTCGCGTCGAACCCGCCCGGCGAGAACATCAGCAGTGGCGGCCCCGAGCCCATCAACTCATAACGGGTGGAAATTCCATCGATGATTGCTGTCGGCATGAGCGGGGCTTTCGTGTGAACTGCGAGCGTCCGGCGCTCCGGAACGAGGCCCGACATTTCAAGGCGGTGCCGAAATTTGTCAATGTGGGCAGGCTCGAAGTGCGCCTCCCGCCCGCACCCGCTTGCCATCCCCGCCGGGCCTGACTAGACAAGTCGAAAGTCGTCAAAACGGCTGAGACGGCGGGCGCGTGTGCGCCACGCCAAAACGAAGACCCTGCTCGCAGCCAGACGGCCGGCGGGGTTTGCAAGGAGAGGGCTGTCACACATGATCATCGACATCCACGGCCATTACACGACCGAGCCGCCGGCTCTCTTCGCCTTCCGCGACAAGCAGCTCGCCGGCCTCGTCGATGCCACGCGCAAGCCCACGACGACGGACCTCGGCATCACCGACGAGCAGCTCATCGCCAGCGTGCAGCGTCAGCTCGCCTTCCAGAAGGATCGCGGCAGCGACCTCACCATCTTCTCGCCGCGCGCCTCGGGCATGGGCCACCACGTCGGCCCCGAGCATATCAGCCGCGAATGGACGACGCTGAACAACGACCTCATCCACCGCATTTGCACCCTGCTGCCCGACAATTTCATCGGCGTGGGACAGCTGCCGCAATCGCCCGGCGTCTCGCCGAAGAATTGCATTCCCGAGCTCGAGCGCATGGTCAATGAGCTCGGCTTTGTCGGCGTGAACCTCAATCCCGATCCCTCGGGCGGCTACTGGACCGATCCGCCGATGACGGATCGTTACTGGTACCCGATCTACGAGAAGCTCGTGGAACTCGACATTCCCGCGATGATCCACGTCACGGGCTCCTGCAACCCGAACTTCCACGCCACTGGCGCGCATTACATCAATGCCGACACGACGATCTTCATGCAGCTGATCCAGGGCAATCTGTTCAAGGATTTCCCGACACTGAAATTCGTCATCCCGCACGGCGGCGGCGCAGTTCCCTATCATTGGGGTCGCTACCGCGGTCTCAGCATGATGATGAAGAAGCCGCCGCTCGTCGAATATCTGATGAAGAACGTCTATTTCGACACCTGCGTCTATCACCTGCCGGGCATCGAACTGCTGACGCGCGTCGTGCCGATCGACAACATCCTGTTCGCCTCCGAGATGATCGGCGCTGTGCAGGGCATCGATCCCGAAACCGGCCATTACTTCGACGACACGCGCCGCTACGTCGATCAGGTCACGGGCCTGAGCGAAGAGAGCCGCTACAAGATCTTCGAAGGTAATGCGCGCACGGTCTATCCGCGCCTCGACGCCTTGCTGAAGAAGCGCGGCTTCCCCGGCAAGACGGCCTGAACCGCACATGCAAACACAGGGCGGTTTCCTGAAGGGAGCCGCCCTCCTTCGTTCCCCTTCCCGCCCGCTCCATCTGGAGGACCACATGTCCCAGCCCCGCCTGAACGGCATCATTCGCGCACTCGAAACCGGCCAGCATTCCTTCTCGACCTTCGTGCCCATGGAGATCGACACGGCCGTGCAGCTGGCGCAGTCGAACTACGACGGCGTCGTCTTCGAGGGCGAGCATCAGGCCTGGGACATCACATCCCTCCGCCATTCGCTGCAATACATGCTGAACCGCGGCCAGATCGCCAAGAACGGCGTCGCGCCGATGGTCACGCCGACAGCGCGCATTCCAGCCAATGGCATCGAAAAGAACCAGTTCCTCGCCAAGCAGGCGCTGGATCTGGGCTGCTACGGCATCGTCTGGCCCCACATCAGCACGGTCGAAGAGGCCTATAACGCGGTCGCCGCCTGCCGCTATCCCCGCCTCAAGGACAAGCCGCTTTACGAGCCCGCAGGCATCCGTGGCGACGGGCCGATGCAGGCATGCCGCTACTGGGGCCTGAGCCAGCAGGAATATTACAACGTGGCCGACGTCTGGCCCCTCGCGCCCAAGGGCGAAGTGCTCGTCGTCATCCAGATCGAAGACACGGCCGGCATCGAGAATCTTGACGACATGTTGAAGAACGTCCCCGGCATCGGCGTCATTCTCATCGGCGAAGGCGATCTCAGCCAGGAGCTCGGCTATCCCCGCCAGACGGAGCACAAGGTCGTGCTCGACGCGATGGCGCAGGTCGTTGCCACCTGCAAGAAGCACAATGTCATCGTCGGCCACCCGCATGTTTCGGGCGCCAATGCCGAGCGCGTGCTGAGCGAAGGCTATCGCTACCTGATGTGCGCCGCGCCGCGCAGCTATTCGACACTAGACAACACCCGCAAGCTCGTCGGCCGCTGATCGCGCGACAAGCAAGCTCGGTATAAAAAAGCCCCCGTCCGGAACGATGGGGGCTTTTTCGTGTGAGGCTGTCAGCTTTGGGGTGTCGCCGGGCGACGGGCGCGCGGGGCGCGAGGCGTTTTGGCAGCCGGCGCGGCTTTCGGCGCGGGTTTCCGGGCATTCTTCACCGGCGTGGCATTCTTCACCGGCGCGGCTTTTGTCTCCGGCGCTTCAGGCTCGGGAACAGGAGCGAGCGCAGCCTCAATCACCGCGATTTCCTTTTGCACAGCTTCAAGGTCGGCCAACATCAATGCCTGACGCTCCGCCATGCGCTGATGGAAGGCGACCGCAATGGGATGGCTGACGCTGCGACGGTCATGCCGCTTGGTCTCGAACTTATTCAGCCGCTCCTTCTCCTTGGTCAGGAAGGCTTCGATACGGCCGAGGTCCTTGTGTAACTTCTTGGGCTTCTTCATAGCATTCTCACGGGTGACGTCTGCCACATGACTAACCGCCGTCTTTGTCACAATCAATTTGCACGGTTCTGCTAAGGCGATGCGCGACACTTGCGGTCGATCATGGCCATGAGCAGCCACGGGGGCTATGCACGCCGATGAATTCGACCAGAGCGCGCACGGCGGGATCGAACGTGATTGAAGAAATAGCACCGGGCACCACCCCTGTTCGGGGCACGATACGTGCCTTGCTGCTGGGGCATCGCATCGAAACGGCGGGCCTGGAACGGCCTGACATGATCAACGCCAACCCGCTGGCCTTTCACGTCGGCTCCGGCAAGGTTGCCCTCTACCGGTTCGGCGTGGCCGTCCTGGCCGGCCTGTCGCCTGTCGAGGAAGAGCATTTCCTCACACGGCTCGATGGGCGGATCGGCGGCAAGCGCGCGCAGGTGGACGACGAAACGGCCATCGTCGAAACCAGCAGCCTGATCGAGGACAAGATCCCGCCCGGCGGCCCCATCCAGCTGACGGATATGTCGGACGCCAGATTTCTCGTCGTCGCCGACGTGCTCGCCAAGACCGTGGCGCTCGGCCGCGACGAGCGGGAGGTCAATGCCGTCTTCGACACGATCGAGCCCTTCGCCATGCTCCTCGCCGAAAAGGGCAAGGTCGGCTTTCCCCGCCGCAGTATGCTCCGCCTGATCGGCAGGGCCCTGCTGGCGCAGCATCGCGTTTCCGGACGCGTCGCCGTGGACGAGAAGCCCGATGTCCTGTGGGACCGGCCAGACCTGGACAGGCTCTACGCGCGCCTCGAAGACGAATACGAGCTGAAGGAACGTGACCAGGCGCTGCAGCGCAAGCTCGACGTGATCGTGGAATCGGCCCGCGCCATGACGGACATTCTGGACACCAACAAGTCCACCCGGCTCGAGGTGACCATCGTCGCGCTCATTCTTTTCGAACTGCTGATCGGCTTCTATCAGGTCTTCGTGAGCCTGACGCATCCCTGAAACGTGTCCCAGCGCCACGCCGCAAAGGCGCGTCGGCGGGGTCGTCGTCAGGTTTCGGTCAGCCCTCGAGCCAGGACTTCATGATGCGCCAGAACGCAAAGCGCTGCTTGCTGCTGACGAGCGTATGCGCGGCGCCCGGAACGATCGTCAACTGCTTGTCACCCGTCGGGAGCTTCTTGAAGAAGTCGCAGATGTCGTCCATCGAGGCGATGCCGTCATACTGGCCGCTGATCAGCAACACGGGCGCCGTGACGCGATCCGGGTGCACGAGCGGCAGGTTGATCGTCATGTCCATGTAGGTACCGGCCGGGACACTGTCGCCGAAGGGCAGTTCGGCCTTGATGAAAGCGTCGATCACGTCCTGGTCGGTCGTGTCCGGCTTGTCGCGCGTGAAGATGCTGTTCAACATGCCTGCGTCGCGCGGACGGCGATTATGCGTGCGATAGAACTCCGCCTGCTCGGCGCGCTTGTTGAGGGTGCCGGAGCCAGCGCCCGTATAGGTGAAGGCCTGCAGAACGAGGCGCCCAACCCTGTCAGGGTATTGCATGGCAAACGCGCCGACGCGCAGCGCACCGGAGCTTTCGCCCATCATGTGCATGCGGGTTTCGCCCGTCTCGCGCTGGATGATGTCGGACGCAGCCTTGAGGTCTTCGACGCCGCTCGCAATGTTGGAATTGCCCGACGTGCGCGACGACTTGCCATAGCCTTCGTGGTCCATGGTCCAGACGTCGTAGCCCCAGCGCGCCGCGACATTCATCATCGAAATATCGTCGCGCCCCGGGATGGTGAGGTCGTAGGTGGGCCGGCCAGAAGCGGACGAACCATGGACGAAGAACAGGATCGGACGCGGCTTGCCATCGGGCGCGCCCACGCGCTTGCGATAGATCGCGAGATTGACGCCGGGCGCTTTGGTGGCCGTGTATTCGGCACTCCAGATCGCCTCTTCGGCAGCTTGTGCCTCCGGCAATCCGGTGGCGACGGCGGCGGCTGCCATGGCAGACCCGGTGAGCAATGTCCGGCGTTGCAACATCGATTTTCCCCCGTAGCATTTGTATGTTCTTGGGGCTCCACTTCTAATGGGCGCTCTTGGCACGTCAAGCAGACCAAACTGCCTATTGCCGGTGCATCGGATGCGCGGCCGAGAGCGCTCCCAAAGCGCCCGAAGGCAGCACGTTGGCGCTATACAGTTTCGTTATTTCATGACTAAACAAGCGTTAAATCCCTGC
Source organism: Hyphomicrobiales bacterium (assembly GCA_028290085.1). Taxonomy (GTDB): domain Bacteria; phylum Pseudomonadota; class Alphaproteobacteria; order Rhizobiales; family Beijerinckiaceae; genus Terripilifer. The sequence goes on along the minus strand of JAQGKN010000473.1, from coordinate 7,661 downwards.
AGATAATGAGGAATTAAAAGTATTTACGGATCTCAATTAAATATTATTCGCCCATTTTGGTTTGGCTTAAAGACCAAGTTTATCTTCAGGACAGCAAATGCATCTCGTCAGGGCGCAAGTCGGCGAGCCAATGCATGTATGGATCCTCGATCACAAAACTCTTCTGCGATGACAAAGCCAATGTTGCGACGATTTTTGCGCTCGCTTTCGTACCGATGCTGTCGATGATCGGTGCCGCCGTCGATTACAGCCGTGCGAATACAGTCAAATCCGAACTGCAATCCGCGCTCGACGCAACGGCGCTGGCACTCGCCAGCACGGCTGCCCAATCCAGCAGCACCGACCTGCAGACCCAGGCGCAGACATATTTCACCGCCCTGTTCAGCAAACCCTATGTGAGCAACATATCCCTGGTCCCGACCTACACCGGAGGAGCCAGTCCCACGCTGACCGTGACCGTCTCGGCGACCATGCAGACGATGTTCATGAGCACCTTCAGAATACCGACTGTGCAACTCGGTGATGCGAGCACGGTGAGCCTGGCGAGCGGTGCCCGCTTGCGTGTCGCCCTCGCACTGGACAACACCGGCTCCATGGGTCAGTCCGGAAAAATAACAGCACTGCAGAGTGCAACGATCAGCCTTTTGAATCAGCTTCAGGCTGCGACGACGACTGCGGAAGACGCCTATGTTTCGCTCATCCCGTTCAATGTCGATGTGAATGTCGGCGCAAGCAGCTACCTCCAGAACTGGATCGACTGGACGGACTGGGACGCGGTGAACGGCTCCTGCAGCGGCGGCAACAAGACGAAAAGCAATTGCATCGCTAATGGCAGAAAATGGCAGCCCGACAGTCACAGCAGTTGGAACGGGTGCGTGACGGACAGAGGCAATTCGAGCGGCCCGAATAGCGCCAATTACGACGCCAACGTTACACCGCCGACGCAAGGCAATTCGGCAACCCTTTTCGCCGCCGAGCAATACAGCCCATGCCCGCTGCAGGCGATCCCGCTCACGAACAACTGGACCACCTTGACCAGCGCGGCCAGCAAAATGACCGCAGGCGGCAACACCAATCAGGCTATCGGGCTCGCTCACGCATGGATGTCACTCGTGGGCGGTGGTCCATACCCGGCGCCGCCAGCGGAAGATCCGAACTATCAATACGTAAAGATCATCATTCTGCTTTCGGACGGGCAGAATACCGACGACCGGTGGTATACATCGCCCGCCTCAATCGACGCCCGTCAGGTGATCGCATGCGACAATAGCAAAGCGGCCGGTGTTCTGGTCTATTCCCTTCAAATCAACACGGCCAGCGAGCCGACATCCTCGATCCTGCAATATTGCGCGTCGAGCGCCAGCAAGTTTTATATGGTGACCTCGTCATCGCAACTCGCGGGCGTTTTTTCGCAAATTGGCGCCTTGCTGGCGCAGATGCGCCTGTCGCGATAGGCGGACATTTTCACCAGTTTGCCGGCAGGACGAACCTGCCGGCAAAGCTGTATCCTCAGCCGCGCAGCGCCGCGATGGCGTCAAGCTTGGTCTTGATGCCATCGATGGGTGTCCGCACGACGTCAGCAACGCTGGGCGCCGCCAGCACCCTCGCAAAGAGTGCGTCGATTGAGGGACGTGACGCGGCGATCACCGCGGCCAGTGCACTCTTGCCGTCAGGGGGTAGCTGGCTGGCGAGGCTGCTGACCTGATTGAGTTTGTCTGTTGCATCCCCCAACCGTGGAAGCGCCGCCGTGGCGGAGGCAGGATCCGCACGCCCGACAGGGATTGCTGCAAGCTGTTCAACGTCGACCTGGCCGTATCGCCCAGATCGACGCCGCCGACCGTCAGGTTCTGCGCGACGGGAGGCACAGGCTCAGGCGCGCGAGCCGCCTGATCGGCTGGAGCTGGAATCGGCCGCGTCGTTTGCGCTGGTTCCCGTGTGGCCTCGGTGAGATTTGTCGCCCGCTGTCCCAGGTACCACCAACCGAGGAGGGCCAGGACGAGGAGCGGGATCGCCCAACGGACCCACGAAGGCATTCCGGGCGGGCCCGCCGTGGCAACCCGGGGCCTTCCAGCCGGCGGGACGGCGGGACGATCCGGGCTACTCGTTCCGGTAGAGACGATGCCAAGCCGGTCGAGCAGGCCCGCTCCTTTGAGAAGGTCGGCAAACCCCGCAGGCATGGCAGCGGCGACATTGGCCTTCTGCGACGTCAGAAGTTGCGACAGTCCGGATGCATCCAGTCCGCTTGCCGCCGTCTCCCTGCCGAGAACCCCATCACGAGCGGTGTCAGCAACCCCAGAAGCGAGGTCCCGGAGCTGCCGCCCAGCCCGGCAAACTTGCTCAGGGCGGCCCCAAGCGATGAAACGACAGTCCCGCCCAGCAATGAAGACAGCAGATTGCTGCCATTGTTGACGACCCCTTGATGCCCTGCCCCGCCGATCATGCCCAATAGGCTTTCCGGCCCGACGGCCTTTTGCTGATCGACGGCGTCGAGCAACCGCCGGGAGCCCTCTGGCGTCGATGCCACACCGGCGAGGCCGCCAAGCAAGCTGGGAACGGCCGCACTGAGCGCCTTGCCGACTGTCGAATTGCTCGCTCCCAAAGCGACGGCGATCTTGTCGATCATGTCGGGCGTCAGAAACTGGGTGACCAGGGAAACCAGGTTGATGCTCATCGAGGCGGCCTTCCTTGGGTCGGCACAAATCCAGGCGGATGGCGGAGCGTCCCTGCGCAGCAGCCGGCAGCCCGCCCGAAGGCGGCGCCTATTCCATGGCATATGTGTGCGAGGGGCTTCTCGGCAGCGAGGGCCAGTCTGGCGCGGAGTGTGACCATGCTCCGCATCCCTGCGTAGATGTCCTCCCCCAGGGTCGATCATGCTGGACGAAAATCAGGACTGCTATGCAAAATGCGAATCCTGAGCCGTTTCGCATAGCGCATGCCCTGCGCTGCGCCGGAGCTGAGCCACGGCATTCGCGAGAGGACGCGCAATCAGCTGGGTGTCAGGTCAGGCACTGCCAATTTGCGTGACCGCCGGCGTAGCTTGTCGAGCAACAGGAAAATAGCTGGCGTCGTGTAGAGCGTCAGCGCCTGTGACAGAAGGAGGCCGCCGACAATGGCGATGCCCAGCGGACGGCGCAGTTCTGATCCAGGCCCCGTGCCCAAGGCCAACGGGAGCGCGCCGAACAGCGCAGCCAGTGTCGTCATCAGGATGGGGCGGAAGCGTTCGATGGCCGCACGGCGGATCGCTTCGCGCGCATCGAGTCCCGACTGCCGCTCCGCGACGATGGCGAAGTCGACGAGCATGATGCCGTTTTTCTTGACGAGGCCGATCAGCAGGATGAGCCCGATCAGGCCGATGATGTTGAGATCCATGCCCATGACGTTCAGCGCGAGCAACGCGCCCAGGCACGCCGAGGGCAGGGTCGAGATGATCGTCAGCGGGTGGATGAGGCTCTCGTAGAGCACGCCGAGGATGATGTAGACCGCCAGCAGAGCGACAAGGAGCAGAGGCCCCTGCCCGCTTGAACTTTCCTGCGAGGATTTCGCGTCACCCGCAAATTCGCCATGCACGGTCTCGGGCAGGTGCAGATCGGCAATTGCTGCTTCCAGCATATTATTGGCGGTTTCTTCCGCGACGTTCAGCGCGGCGTCGTAGGTGATCGTGATCGAGGGAAACTGCCCCTGATGATTGATCGTCAGCGGCGCGGACCCGCGTTCGACCCGCGCAACAGCGGCCAGCGGAATCTGCGCGCCAGCGGCGCCCGTGACATAGAGCCCGTTCAGGTCGCTGGGGTCGCGGCTGCGCGCGGGCGGCGTTTCCAGCACCACGCGATATTGATTGCGGGCAGCGTAGATCGTCGACACCTGCGCCTGGCCGAAGGCATTGTTCAACGCCGCGTCGACATTCTGCATGGAGACGCCGAGCCGCGCGGCGACGGGGCGGTCCACGACGATAGTCGCCTGCAAGCCCTGCGCGTTGCGGTCGGACGAAACATCGACGAGTTGCGGCAGAGTCTTCAGCCGCGCGGTTACAACGCGCGCCCATCGGTCCAGCTCGTTGAAATCAGGCCCGTAGAGACTGTACTGGAGCCGCGACTTGCCCTGCCGCGCGCCGCCGCGCAGATCGCCGACGGGAGACAGATAAATCTGAATGCCAGCCACATTTGCAAGCTTGAGGCGAATACGCGCTATCACGGCGAAAGCGGTTTCCCTGCGCGCGGGCGGCGGCTTCAGCACCACATACATGCGCCCCTGATAGACCGACGATCCATTGCCGACAAAGGAGGCGATCGACTGCACGGCGGGATCGTCGGCGATGATATCGGTCGCCGATTGCTGCAACCCCATCATGGCCGGGAAGGACACATCGGGCGACGCTTCCGCGAAGCCGAACAGCAGCCCGGAATCGTCTTGCGGCACGAAACCCTTCGGCGTCTGCCGGAACAATTGCACGGTGAGGGCAATGGTGAGCACAAGCACGAACAGCATGAACCAGGGGTAATTCAGCGCGCCCTCCAGCGTGCGCGCATAGAAACGCACGAACCGCGAAAGGACACCCTCCACCGCGCGGTCGAGCCAGGTCTTGCGGCCCGTCTCGTCGCGCACAAAATGCGCACAGATCATCGGCGTCACACTCAGGGACACGATGGTGGAAACCGCGATGGCGAAGACGAGCGTCATCGAGAATTCGCGGAAGAGCCGCCCGACGATCCCCGGCAGGAAGAGCAGGGGGATGAAAGCGGCGACCAGCGAGAGGCTGATCGAAATCACTGTGAAGGAAATCTGCTTCGCGCCTGCGATCGCAGCTGCGATGCGCCCCATCCCGGCCTCGCGGTTCCGGTGTACATTCTCGATCATGACGATGGCATCATCGACCACGAAACCCACCGAGATCGTCAAAGCCATGAGTGAGAGATTGTCGACCGAGTAACGCGCGACCCACATGGCAGCGAACGTGCCGGCGAGTGCGAGGGGCACGGTGACGCCCGCCGCCAGCGTCGGGGCGGCGCGACGCAGGAAGAGGAACACGACGAGCATCACGAGACCGATGGAAATGGCGAGCGTGTGCTTGATGTCGGCCACCGACGCGCGGATCGCTTCCGTGCGGTCGGACATGACGTGGATATCGATGCCGGCTGGCAGCAGGCGGTTGAGCAAAGGCAGTTGCGCCTTCACGCCATCGACCGTTTCGATGACATTGGCGTTGGGCAGTTTCGTGACGTTCAGGATGACCGCCGGGCGGTGATCGAACCAGCCTGCCGCGCGCGTGTTGCGCACGCCGCGCACGACCTCCGCGACATCGCCCAGTTGGACGATGACGCCATTGGTGGAGCGCACGACAAGCTTCTCGTATTCGGCGGGAAGCGTCAGCTGATCGTTCACACCAATCGACTGGCTCTGTGTCGCGCCTTCGAAAGAACCGACGGGCGTTTGCGCATTGGCGTTGAGAATGGCGGTGCGCACGGCATCGAGCCCGATGCCCATATTGGCAAGCCGCGTCGGGTCGATCCGCACGCGAATGGCAGGCTGCTCCGCGCCATTGACCGACACCTCCGCGACGCCCTCGACCTGCGACAGGCGCTGCGCGATGATCGTGTCGGCGGCATCGTAGATGGCCGACGTCGTCAGCGTTTGCGAGGTCAGCGCGAGGATCAGAACCGGCTGCGACGCGGGGTTCATCTTGCGGAACTGCGGCAGCGACGGCATGTCGCCCGGCAAATCCGGCACCGCTGCATTCAGCGCCGCCTGAACGTCGCGCGCGGCCGAGTCGATCTTGCGCGAGAGATCGAACTGGATCGAGATCGAGGTCGAACCGAGCGAGCTTTGCGACGTCAGCTCGTTGACACCGGGAATACCGCCGAGCGCCCGCTCCAGCGGCGCGGCGACGGTAGCCGCCATGGTCTGCGGATCGGCGCCGGGACGCGAGGCCGACACGCGAATGGCCGGGAATTCCACGGTCGGTATGCTTGCCACAGGAAGGAAGCTATAGGCGACGCCGCCGAGCAGCAGCAGGCCGATGGAAAGCAGGATCACGCCGACGGGACGGCGGATCGAGAGTTCGGAGAAACTCATGCGGCTCGCGATGTCCCGCGCGCGCCCGCTCACTCCGCAGCCTCTTCGGTCAACGGCACTTCGGATGGTAGAAGCGGCGAAATGCGTGCGCGCAGCCGCTCGACGGCGAGGTAAATCACCGGCGTCGTATAAAGCGTCAGAAACTGGCTGAGCAGCAGGCCACCGACGATAGTGATGCCGAGCGGCACGCGCAGTTCGCTGCCCGTGCCGGACGCCAGCGCCAGCGGCAGCGCCCCGAGCAGGGCTGCCAGCGTCGTCATCATGATCGGGCGGAAGCGCAGATGACAGGCGCGAATGATCGTCTCCTCCGGCGAATGTCCCTCGCGCTCTGCCACCAGCGCGAAGTCGATCATCATGATGGCGTTCTTCTTGACGATGCCCATCAGCAGGATGATTCCGATCAGCGCGACAATGGACAGTTCCTGTCCTGTCAAGAGAAGCGCGATCAGCGCGCCGACGCCCGCAGACGGCAGGGTCGTGAGAATCGTGAACGGATGCGCGAAGCTCTCATAGAGCACGCCGAGCACCAGATAGATCGTCACCACCGCCGCCAGCACAAGCCAGGGCTGGGTTGCCAGCGACTTCTCGAACTCCGCCGCATCGGCGTTAAACCCGCCGAGCACGCTCGCCGGCATTCCGACCGCGGTTTCTGCCCGCTGCACGGCGGCCACCGCATCGCCCAGCGAGGCACCTGCCGCCAGGTCGAAGCTGATGGTCGCGGCTGGAAACTGATCCTGATGGGCGATGGTCAGAGGCGCTGTTGTGCGCTTGAGCGTCGCGAAGGACGACAGCGGAACCGGCATCGCGCTCGACGATGTCACATAGAGTTTGTCGAGCGTTGACGGGTCCGCCTGATATTGCGGCGCGGCTTCGAGAATGACGCGGTACTGGTTCGACTGCGCATAGATGGTCGAAATCTGCCGCTGGCCGAAAGCGTCATTCAGCGTGTCATCGATGTTCTGCACGGAGATACCGAGCCGCCCGGCCGTTTCGCGATCGATATCGAGGAATGCCCGCAAACCGCCGTTCTGCGTCTCCAGCGCAACATTGCGCAGCACGCCGCCGGCGCGCAACTCGTCGGCGAGACGCCCCGACCAGAGCGCCACAGTCTCCGGCTCGGTCGCCGTCAGCGTGTATTGGTATTGCGAGCGGCTGAACTGCGTCGAGATCTGGACGTCCTGCACCGGCTGCACGAAAACGCGCGTGCCCGCGACACCGCTCGCAGCCAGCCGCAAGCGTTCGGCGATCACGCTGGCGGAGGCGGCGCGCGTCTCCTTGCGCTTGAGCACGATGGCGAAGCGGCCCGCGTTCTGTGTGGCATTCAGCGGCCCGATGCCCAGCACGGACGAGACGGCGACAACATCGGGGTCGCGCGAGACGACCTCCTCGACTTGCTTCTGAAGCCGCGTCATCTCGGTGAAGGACACGTCCGGCGCGCCTTCCAGCACCATAGCCAGCAGCCCGGTATCCTGCACGGGCAGAAAGCCCTTGGGCACGATGGTGTAGAGCCAGATCGTCAGCGCCAGCGTCGCGGCTGTGACAACCAGCATAAGTGTCTGGCGGTTCAGCGCCCAGGCGAGCGTCGAGACATA